>JAGVTV010000049.1 GCA_019136675.1 Bacteroidota bacterium | reverse complement strand
ACGGCACACTCCTTCCTCAGGCAACAATAGGTGTTGACGGTTCAGGTAGGCCGATCAAATGGGCTACCATCAACAGCAGCCATATTGGCAAGACACTTCAGGTAAGGGTTTCGCTCAGAGGATGCGGAAATTCATGCTGGGGAACAGCCCTTATTGAAGACAAACTCAAGCCGCAGATCACAAGTTGTCCCTGTGAAGAGAGGATCACTAAGTTTGAAGGCACGATTCCTGGAAACAGCCCCGCTTACAGCAGGCCTCTGGCATCACAATGTGACGGTGGCTCCGGTGGTTTCCAGACTTCCGATTACACAGTATTTCAGTTTGCAGTATCAGCAAGCAGCATTGTGGATATCACCCTGGGCCAGACCAATGCGGTGTTTAATTTGTATCAAAACAGTTTTAATCCTGCCTCACCATGCACCAACAGGATATCCCTGAATACAAGAAATTTTTCGGGGATGTTAAATGCAAGCACACCTTACTTCCTGGTAGTGGCTTCTATGAGTGACCTGCCCATCGGTACAAACATTAGTGTCACTTACCTATTCATTGACAGCAGAACTTCGGACATCAAATCGTCTACATCGGCAACGGTATGCATGTTTACCTGTTCAGAAGAGGCTGGCCTGCTGGCTCAGACTGCTATAAATGCAACCAACAGGCCGGTATTTACTGATGCATGTTCCACTAACCTAACTTATTTCAAGAAGGATAGCGTGGAATTGCAGATGTGCTCTAACAGGTACGGTAAGATTATAAAAAGGACCTGGACAGCCACTGATCCAAGTGGCAATGTGTCAGATGCCAAGGTGCAGTACCTGTATGTAAAAAGAGGTTCGTTGGCAGATGTGGTCTGTCCGCCTGACTGGATTCGTGACTGTAACACTACATTTACAAAACTTGCAAACGGTGCACCTGCTCCTTCAGTAAGCGGACAACCTACCAATACTTCGTGCTCAAACATCCAGATGTACTACAATGATGTGGTCTTTGACATCTGCGGTGCGGGCATCAAGGTGGCAAGACAGTGGAATATCATCGACTGGTGTACCGGAGAAACAAAAGTTTGTCTGCAAACCATCAAGGTGGAAGACAATATCAGGCCGGTAGTAACCTGTCCTGCTGATCTGACTACTCAAAGCGGTGCTCCTTCCATCACTCCTGCAGATATTATCACAGTATCTTCCGACGGGTGTACAGCAAACTGGCCGGTAAAACCTCCTGTTGCCGTCAATGATTGCTCATTTGTTACCTGGGAAGTATTCTTTAAAAAAGCCGACAGCAATGGTAATCCTCCTGCAGGAACACCATTTACCAAGGCGGATGGTGCCACTGTAGTAGTGGGAAGTCTTCCTGCCTATGCATCCAACATCAGTCAGTCAGCAAGGCCATACACCATTAATAATCTTCCATTGGGCCGGACCTGGCTTAAGTATACCATTACCGATGAGTGTGGAAATTCAACAGACTGCTTCACAGAAGTTGACGTGGTTGACAGAACTCCACCTACAGCTATATGTGAAGATGAAACCGTTATTTCACTTGATGACAGCGGATGGGCTGACCTTCTGGCAGAATCACTCGATGACCACTCCAATGACAATTGCGGAGCGATCACAAAGTACGAGGTAAGAAGAAAAACCACGACTTGTGCAGGATATGCATCAGACCTTTCTTTTGGCCCAAAGGTGCGATTCTGTTGTGCTGATGTTACTTCACCATCATCCTATGTTACTGTCATACTGAGGGTCTATGACGCTGCAGGTAATTACAATGAGTGTGAGACCAATGTAAAGGTGCAAAACAAACGTGCTCCTTCTATTAACTGCCCCGGACCAAAAACACTGTTCTGCGGAGACAGCAGAATTGCAGCATGGGTAAGCGGTACCGCTACATTTGACACATCATTTTTCGGCAAGCCGACAGCAAGCGGAATATGCAGCGACCTGAAGTTCGGCAGCAGGATTACAGCCAACAACCTCAGCACCAAGTGCGGTACAGGTACTGTCACAAGGGAATGGTTCCTGGTTTCAAATCCAGCCATCAAGTGTACTCAGACATTGACTGTGTCATCGCCTGCATTCTCATCATCAGATGTGACATTTCCGGGGGACATCACATTGCCAAGTTGTGATATAACAAAAGCTCATCCGGATGTTACCGGCAGCAAACCTACAGTAAATAACACCACCTGCAGAGATATCGGAGTGTCGTTTATAGATCAGGAATTTTATGACGCACCAAATGTATGCATCAAAATTCTGAGAACATGGAAAATAATTGACTGGTGCTCTTACCCCACTAACAATGTTGTGGCAGAAAAAGTGCAGACCATCAAGCTAACAGGCAGTGGTGGAGCAGTCCTCACAGGTTGCACAAACCAAAGCTTTGATACGGATCCTGGCAGATGTGACAAGGAAGTAACAATGACCGTCACTGCTACGGATGAATGTACAGACCCTGAAGACCTCAAGTACAGCTGGTCCCTTGACCTGGGCAAAAACGGTACGGTGGATGCTTCTGGCACTACGAAATCCGTCACCAGGGTTCTGCCTGCGGGTACGCACAAGATAACATTTACAGTAACCAACAGGTGCGGTACACCTAAATCTTGCAGTTACGATGTAGTCATAAGACCAACCAAAAAGCCAACCCCGGTATGTCTGAGGGAAGTAGTTTGGGTGATGGAGTCTGATCAGTCTGTAGAGATTTGGGCGAGTGACTTCAATCTTAAGAGCGAAAACAATTGCGGTGATGACAGCAAACTGAAGTATTCATTTAATGCAGCTGGAAATCAACCTGCAAGGACGTTTACCTGTGCCGACATTCCAAACGGTCAGCTGGCCAGGATACCTCTTAAGATGTACGTGATTGACGAATTCGGCAATTCTGACTTCTGCGACGTAATTCTCGTTCTTCAGGATTCTCCGCTTACCAATGCCTGTACGGACCGTCCGGAATTTATGCCTGCGGTTTCAGGAAAAGTAACCACGGTTGCTGATGAAGGTGTGGATAATATCGAAGTTGGCCTCACCAATATGACGTTGACCTCTGAGGTTAAGGACATGACTAAAAACCATGGAGAATACAAGTTTTCAGGTGTGGATGTTTTTGATCCAAAGGCTGTAGGAGCGTCTAAAAATGACGATGTACTCAATGGTGTCTCAACACTTGACCTTGTGCTTATCCAGAGACATATTCTTGGCATCCAGAAACTTGACGATCCATACAAACTGCTTGCTGCCGATGTCAATAATTCAAGGAGCATCACCGCAAGTGACCTGGTAAGTCTCAGAAAACTTATTCTGGGTATTACCAATGAGTTTGAAAACAATACATCTTACAGGTTTGTACCAAAGAATTTCACCTTTGATGATCCTGCATTCCCGTTTGATTATCCTTCAAAGGTAAATCTTGATACCCTGTTTGAAGACCGGACCGGCGTAGATTTTACAGCTGTCAAAACCGGTGATGTCAATAATAGTATGATCGCAAATGCAGACAGCCCCGTCACGGAGAGAAGATCAGGTCATGCAGTGTTTTCTGTTGAAGACAAGAAGTTTGAAGCTGGTAAATTGTACAGGTTTGAAGTCCGTGCCGGCGAAGACATGGATATCGCAGGTACACAGTTTGGCCTGGAATTCAATGCCGGACTGCTGGAGTTCTCAGGTGTCAGACCAGGTGCCCTTGATCTTAAGTCTCAGCACTATAATGCAGCTGATGCATCAAATGGCAGAATACTTTTCAGCTATGACATAGCCCAGGGCATCAATGTCAAGGCAGATGACGTATTGTTTATTGTGGAATTCAGAACTCTGGCGGCCGGTAGTACCGCTTCAGTCAACCTGCTGGATGAAGGCATTAAGCCAGAACTGTACGACAAAGATGCATCAGTTAAGCCTCTGGCCCTGCAGTTTAGGGATAAGGGGACACCTGCGGCAAGAAATATACTGTACCAAAACCAGCCAAATCCGTTTAAGGATCAGACGAGCATATCATTTGAACTGGCCAATGCTTCTGATGTGATATTCAGGGTTATGGACATCACTGGTAAAGCGGTCATTATCCAGAGGGGTAAGTTTGACAAGGGGTACAATACTATCACTATATCCAATTCCATGCTCAGTAACTCCGGAGTGTATTACTACCAGATTGAGGCAGGGACATTTTCGGATACCAGAAAGATGATCTTAATCGAGTAATGTGTTTATAAAAATGATTCTGGGTTTTCAAACCGGCTGTGACAACACGGCCGGTTTTTTTGTTTTATAAAGCCGGGAATCCTGATTTAACGGGTAAAATACCTCCTGTTAATTTATATATTAAAAAAAATCGTAGATTGGGTAAACAATTCATATGCCTTTTGCAGTTATACTAAACTGAATAAGGATTGACCATTTAGATAGTGTCGACAAAAAGGCAAATTTCAAGGCGGAAAACAAAGGCGGAGTGGGAAATCCGGCGAGGCTTTCCAACGAAGAGATATGACTTTTTGACAACATGATGAGCGGTCAGATTTATTTTAGTTTAGTATGGTATCCAACATCCGGCCATCTTTGCTGCCGGAGTAAGAAGTAACGGTCTTTTTTATTAAAATCTCAGTTTGTATAGGGAATATTTGCTTTCGCAAAAAACAAATGGGTAAAACAATATGACAGAACCGGTCTTCCATCTTCCATTTTTTACAAACTTGCTTATACTGCTTGTAGCGGCCAAAATCTTTGGTGAGATATTCGAGAGATTCAGACAGCCGGCCATGATTGGTGAGATTATGGCAGGTATCATCCTGGGCCCGAGCATCCTTAACCTCATCCACAGGACAGAAGAGATAAAAGTAATCTCAGAGCTCGGTATTTTTATGCTCGTGATTCTGGCAGGCCTTGAAATAAACATTGATGATATCATTAAATCCATGAAAGGCAAGAATATTATCATCTCCGTCATGGCTTTTTTTCTTCCCTTTGCGAGTGGACTGGCTGTCGGATATTGGTTTGACCAGAATGTGATGACCACGGTTTTCATCGGTCTGTGTATAGCCATTACCGCACTGCCTGTGAGTATCAGGATACTGATGGACCTGGGTAGAATTAATTCGGAGGTGGGCCAAAAACTGATATCGGTGGCCATCTTTGATGACGTCCTGGCTCTTTCCATCCTGGGTATACTGCTGAATGTAAAGGACTCGGATTTTTCGGTCACGGCCGTGGCAAAGGCAGGCCTGTTTTCACTCATCAAGCTGATGGTCTTTATCCTGATGCTTACCCTGGTTTACTTCACGATCAGAAAGGTCATGCGTAAGGGTGATTACCTGGAAGAATACCTCAACAAGATAATATCCTTACTTAGGGGCAAGGAACCTCTGTTTGCCTTGTTTATTGCATTCGTTTTGTTGTTTTCCACATTTACAGAAACTCTTGGCCTGCACTTTATTGTGGGAGCTTTTTTTGCTGCCATGCTGATAAGTGAATCACTCATAGGCAAGGAAAACCTCAAAGCCATTGAAAGCACTACCGGCAGTATGGCCATGGGCTTCCTGGCACCGATATTTTTTGCAGGCATAGGCCTGGAATTTCATTTTTCCTCGATTCAAAACCTGGGACTTCTGGTGGCCGTAATAGGATTTTCATACCTTTCAAAGATCCTGGGCGGTTATCTGGGCGGGACTTTTGCCGGCCTCAGCAGGAGAGTTTCATTGACATTGGGTATAGGACTCAATGCACGGGGAATCATGGAATTAGTCATTGCCAATATAGCCTATAAAAACGGCCTTATAGGCACTGAGATTTTTTCCATCCTTGTTATTATGGGTATTCTTACCACCCTTTCCACTCCTCTTTTACTGAGGCAGGCCTTTAGGCGTAATGACAGGAAATCCGGAGTATCGCAAGGCGGTTTTGAGCCCGGACCTTTTACTTAAAAACTTCACAAACACCGTTTTTTGCATTGGCTAATATTTTACAAATTGTTTAGTATATGTTAAAAACGAAAATTCTACATATTATAAATTTTATAAAATTTTCTTAATTCTGCGGATATCAGGTTAAGGTCAAGTTAAGGTTGTTAATGATTTTGTAACAGTGGGTTTTTAAATGCGTCCCAACCGTATTCATTAATTCTCAAAACACATTCTCATTATGAAAACCTTGTTTACTTTCTTGCTTTCCATGATCACAGCAGGGGTAATTCAGGCCCAGTTTAACTGTCACGCTGCCCAGGAGATCCAATGCGGGCAGACGGTGACGGGCTCCAACCAGTCCTTGTGCTTCAATACCGTGACAGGTGGTTATTGTGGCACAAATTACAATCTGTACACTGCCGCTGAAAAGGTGTACAAGTTTACCGTAACCAGCACTCAAAACGTTCAGGTGCAAATGTCGGGCCTGTCAGCCGACCTGGACCTCTTCCTGCTGCGAAGTTGTTCTGCGGGCGACTGCGTGGCCAAGAGTGACCTGCCGCCTCAGTACACTACAGAAACCGTCAGTGCCAATCTCACGCCCGGCACTTATTACATTGTCATCGATGGGTGGAGTGGGGCATCCTGCTCCTTCAACCTCACACTGACCTGTTCGACTACTACCGGGCAACCCGACTGCTTTAATGCAGTTCCGCTCACATGCAATCAGACTGTAACATCCAGTACAGCTTCGGGCACAAACAATATTGTTGGCCCGTACTGTAACTCTTTTTGCAATTATGGAGCCAACGAAAAAGTCTATTCCATAGACATAGCAACCAGGAGTACTGTTTCTATCGTAGCTTCAGGATTTTCGGGTGACCTTGATATGTTTCTTCTGGGAGCCTGCAACCGCAACAGTTGTTACGCTGTAAGCGGAAATGCAGGAGCCAGCGGTGAGAGCATAGCCACCACTCTTGATCCTGGCAAATATTATGTTGTACTTGATGGGTACGCCGGTGCGGTATCTCCTTTTTCACTGACCTATTCCTGTGCTCCGGTCAATCAGCCAATAGACTGTGAATCAGCTATTAAGATTAATTATGCAGGCAATGGTTCAGACCTGAAGTTCAACTACGTTTTCAGTGCCGGACCCGGATATCAGTTTAAGCAGTGGCGGTATAACAATACTGTGCTTTCCAGTCTGGCAAATGTTAATCTCTTGTTTCAGGGAGCAGGTACCTACAATATCTGTGCAGATTATATAAACCTGAGCACGGGCCAGGTAGCCACCTGCTGCAGGAAATCCTGCATCTCGTTGCCTCAGGCCTGTCAGGACGTTATTCAGTACCAGTATACAGCAGGCGTTTTTAAACTGACACTTGCCGGCAACAACGCCAATTATCAGAATATTTCGTGGCGAAACGATACGGATGGGGTCACACTGGATCCAAATAATGTTCCCGCTAGCTGTCGCCAGCTTCTTATTACCGTCAGATACTATGACCTCGGTACCAATTGTTGGGTGCTTTGCTGCCGAAAGATAGATTTCTGTGCACCGACAAGCTGCCAGGACAATATCAATTACAGTTATAACGGAAGTACCAACAGCTTTCAGTTTACATTTAATAACCCGAATGCGACTCAGCTGTACTGGAAATTTGATGATACCAATACGGCCTTGCCGGGAGGCTTGTTTACCCTGCCTTCAAACTGGACATGTGCTGACCGGACTGTCTCTGTGTACTACTTTGACACCGCAACTCAGTGTTGGAAGGTATGTTGCCGCAGGGTGACCATTTGCCCACCGGTCAATTGTCAGACTGCCATAAACTATACCTACACGGACAATGGGGCCAAAGTTAAATTTACACTTGATGTCGTCGGGGCCGGTCAGGTCATCTGGAAATTTGACGATGACGGTACCGTACTTCCCGACGGAGTCTTTACCATTCCTCAGGGATGGGTATGCAAGGACAAGGTGGTTTCTGTTTATTATTTTGATCCTGCCACCCAGTGTTGGAAAGTATGTTGTAAAAAAGTAAATATTTGTCCTCCGCAAAACTGCGATGGAACTGTCATAGGTTATCAATGGGTACCTTCCGGCAACAAATACCAGTTTACTCTCAGCGTGCCCAATGCCCAGCATGTCATCTGGAAATTTGATGATGACGGCACCGTTTTGACGGGGGGAATGTTTGTTATTCCATCGGGATGGACCTGCAAGGACAAACCTGTATCGGTTTATTATTTTGATCCTGCCACCCAATGTTGGAGGGTA
This sequence comes from Bacteroidota bacterium, assembly GCA_019136675.1. Classification (GTDB taxonomy): domain Bacteria; phylum Bacteroidota; class Bacteroidia; order Chitinophagales; family Saprospiraceae; genus OLB9. Next base: position 6,284 of record JAGVTV010000049.1, on the reverse strand, counting down.
TGCTGCAAAAAGATAACTATTTGTCCTCCGACACAATGCGAGGCGGCCATCCAGTATGGATACAATGGTGCTACAAACCAGTTTACTTTTACCCTCAACATTCCGGGAGCCACTAACCTGGTCTGGAAATTTGATGATGACGGCACCGTTTTGCCAGGTGGCACATTTACCGTTCCGTCGGGATGGAGCTGTCAGGACAAACCTGTGTCGGTCTATTATTTTGACCCTGCCACACAATGCTGGAAAGTATGCTGCAAGATGGTAAATATCTGCCCGCCGGCCGAGTGCTCATCTGCCATTGGGTATAAATATTCAACCGACGGCAACAACCTCCAACTCACATTTACAGGGTCATCATCAGCCCAGTATCTTCAGTGGGTCGTGGAGGAAACCGGTCAGGTCATCAACAATTCCGGGGCCACCAGCGTGACCGTACCTGTCTCTTCCACATGTGCCGCAAGGACATTTTCCGTAAGGTATCTTGAAAACGGGGTATGGAAAATCTGTTGTAAGAGAATCTATCTTTGTCCTCCACAAAACTGTCAAAACAACATCAGTCAGAATGTCGGCACCTCAAGTGTGGCCATAAGTGTTTCGACACAATTTACCGGGGTCCAGTGGTACAATAATACCTCCGGTCAGTCGCTTGGCTCAGGATCAAGCATTAACCTCCCTCTGAACAACGGAGGCATAGACCTTCCCGTGGTGGTTACCTATTATGACCCGGTCAATCAATACTACGCCGCCTGTTTCAGGCAGGTGCTCGTACAGTGCACCATGCCGGTGGCCTCCTTTACCTATACAGTCGCCGGAGCCGGTGTCAATTTTACCGGTACTGCTTCCAACGGTACCAGCTACAGCTGGAATTTTGACGGTGGTGTCCCTGCAGCCGGTACGACCAGTACCTCAGCCAATCCGGTGGCGGTGTTCAGCAGCGGCACCTATAACGTCTGCCTGACTGCCACCAATTCCTGCGGCTCGCATACAAGCTGCCAGCTCGTCACGGTCAACACCGGCCACGACTGCACCATTGCATTGCCCAAAAATGTTTGTGGTACCCCGGGCTCAGATGTCCTCGTTCCTGTCAGGGTGGCAAAATTTAACGATGTGCTGACTTTTAACTTCACTATCAGGAGTTCAGATCCTGATAAACTGACTTTTGTCTCAGTTGAGCAGCAACATTCTGAAATTGCCAATGGCAGCAACCACTATATCCAGCCGGACCACCTCAGGTTTTTCTGGTCTCAGGCTTCTGCCAAATCGCTTCCTGACAACTCCGCCCTGTTTTATATCAGATGCCGTATGAAACAAGGTACAGATACGCCGGTGAGCATACATTTCTCTGACAACCCCGTAAAAACCGAAGCGTACGGAGGCAACCTCCAGAAACTCAACCTGGAGCTGGTTAACGGCGAAGTGTGCGTCCAGAATCCCGCTTTCAGCCTTGCCGGCAAAGTCATGACCCACACGCTGCTGAAGCCTATGTCGGCCACCGAAGTCGACCTCACGGGTACCGTTAATTCGGTCATGCAGACCGGAAATACTGGACAATACACCTTTGGGCCGGTAAATCAGGGTTCAAATGTGAATATCAAGCCGGTCAAAAACACGGGTCACCTCGACGGGGTGAATGCTCTCGATATCGTCAGGTTGCAGCGACATCTTCTTCTGATCGATCCGATCACCTCACCGTATAGACATATAGCCGCAGACGTAAACAACGATAAGGTAGTGAATGCCCTGGATGTAGTGGTTTTGCAGAGGATGCAGCTGAGGCTGATTGAGGAATTTCCAAACAATACCTCATGGAGATTTGTGCCCGTTTCTTATCAGTTTACCACATCAAATCCAGCCGGAGAGTCTTTCCCTGAGTCTGTTTCATATAGCCCGCTGACGGCTGACCATATGGCTGATGACTTCTATGGCATTAAAGTGGGTGACCTGGATGACAGCAATTCCATGAATGCCTCACTCGCTTCACACCACAGCGGTGCCAGAAGTGCAGGTGACACCCTGGTGGCAAGTCTGTCAGGAGGTTATGTCATTGCCTATAAGCCTTTTACTGTGGATGTGAAATGCAGGAATTTTAACAGTATGTCTGCTTTTGAAGGTACGATTACATGGGATTCCACGAAAGTGGCACTCAAAAATGTTTCCGGATTCAATCTGCCGGGTATGGGGTCTTCCAATGTGGCCATCCTTACCAGAAACGGAGTTAAAGTTTTGACATTCAACTGGACGGACGGTAGCCTGGCAGGGGTAACCAAAGCAGATGGCGAGAGTTTGTTTAAATTGAATTTTGAGCCTGTTTCGCCTGAGGTTACCACTACTTCGGTCAACTGGGCCAATCAGCCGCTCCCTGTATTTGCAGCCAATTCAGACCTTGATAAGGTGACTGTCAAATCCGGAAATGCAAGTATGATATTTGTACAGCCTCTGACTGTTGCCGGACAAGCCACTGACCTGACCTGTCATAATTCAGTTGATGGCACTGTCGTTCTTCAGGTTTCAGGAGGGACTGGCCAGTACAGCTACAACTGGTCTGACAGTCTTTTGACAGGAGGCCATCTTTTGGCTCTTGAGCGTGGACTTTACAGGTGTACAGTAACCGATATACTGGCTGGCCTCACCTCTTCTGCAGAGTATGTGGTAAATGCTCCTGATGTGCTGGAGACAAACCTGGAGCCTGTCAAGACCGACAATGACAATGAGTGGAGCATCTCAGCCAACGTAACCGGAGGGACGCCGCCTTACGCTTATGTGTGGAGTAATGGCCAGACCACTGCCACAGCGTATGTCCAGGCTCCCGGTGAGTACAATGTCATCATCATCGATGCCAATAACTGCTCCGTACGTGCAGGGATCACTATAAACAACGGTATAACATCTGCCGGAGATACCGAATTGAGTATGATCAAGATAGCACCCAATCCTGCTGACAGATACTTTACTTTCAGTGGGGTAACTGCTCAGTTGGACGGGGCTCCTTACAGAATTTTTGACGGGACAGGCCGCATCACTGCCAATGGCATCATCCGTGAGGGGTTGATGGTAGGAACTGAACAGCTTGCACCCGGTCTATATTTTGTACACAGCCAGGCCGGAACAAGACCGGTACGATGGAAACTTGTAGTTACCAGATAAAACCTGGTTTTCTATAGCTGACTTTAAACTTTTGATACCCCGGTTTGAATAAATCGGGGTATCTTTGTTTTTATAAAGTCATCGTCATGAGAGCAGTAACAGTAGCAGGAAAGGATATGTTGCCGGTCTTGGAAAACAAGGACTTGCCTGTGGCTGGTCTGGATGAGGTCGTACTGCAACTTTACGCATCAGCCATGAACCACCGTGATGTATGGATAACCAAAGGCCTGTATCCCGGAATCAGGTATGGCTGTACGATGGGGTCTGACGGTTGCGGCACTTACCTGGGGCAGGAATATATTATTAACCCGGGGTTGGGGTGGGGAGACTCAGAGCAGGCACAGTCTTCATCCTTCCGTGTTCTTGGGGTTCCGGATGAAGGCACTTTTGCAGACAACATTGCCATTGATAGAAAATACCTTCACCCTAAGCCGGACCATCTTTCTGTACATCAGGCTGCCGCCTTGCCTCTGGCAGGTGTTACCGCTTACAGGGCACTTCTATCCAGAGCACGGGCCACAGCCGGTGAGAAAGTTCTTATTACTGGGATAGGGGGAGGTGTGGCACTGATGGCCATGCAGTTTGCCCTGGCACAGGGTTGTGCAGTCTTTGTGACATCCTCTGACCCGGATAAAATACACAAGGCGAAAAGCATGGGTGCATCAGAGGGGTACAATTACAAGGACCCTGACTGGCCAAAAAAGCTGGCTGCCGACGCAGGCGGAGTGGATGTGGTCATCGATGGAGCTTGCGGTGCCGGATTTTCATCCCTGGTCAAGGTTTGTAATCCCGGAGGCAGGATTGCTTTTTATGGAGCAACTGCCGGGCCTGTCGACTCCCTGAATCCACAGGCTGTGTTCTGGAAGCAGTTGTCTATCCTGGGCTCTACCATGGGGTCGGAGTCAGATTTTGCCTTAATGGTTGATTTTGTGGCGAAGCACAGGGTGACACCGGTGATTGATGAGGTAATTCCCCTGGACAATTTTGAGTCAGGCTTTCGCCGAATGGCCGCAGGCAGCCAGTTTGGCAAAATCGTCTTCAGCCATTGACGTATTAACGTCTGAAATGGTGATGGTAATCCTCTATGCTGGCACGGATCACCTCAAATGCACCTTCTCTTCCGTACACCTCATCGATTATACAGGTGGGTTCTTTATAGGGCATTTGTTTGTAGGTCAGAAAGTAGTGCTTGAGGCGGTTGATGATGGTTGTCGGTACGTCGCTGATGTCTTTCCACAGGCCGTACACATCGTCGCTTTTTAACACGGCAATAATCTTGTCATCGGCTTCATTGTTATCCACCAGCCTGAAGCCGCCAATGGGATATGCTCTGACCAGAATGTCACCGTGAGTGATTTCCCTTTCAGTCAGCACAAGAATATCCAGTGGGTCTCCATCACCTTTTATACCTGACCTGCCTGTGGATCTCATATTAAGATTGGCCACATCTTCAGCACAGTATGTCTGAGGAATAAAACCGTAAAGTGCAGGTACTATATTGCTGAATTTCTGAGGCCTGTCTACCTTCAGGTATCCGGAATGCTTGTCTATTTCATATTTTACCGTATCACTGGGTATGATCTCGATATATGCTGTCACCAGTTCAGGGGCTTCCGACCCCAATTCCACACCATGCCACGGATGTAACTTATACACATTGGTCATAACAAGATTCCTTTTAGGTCTGCAAATGTACGATGGCAGTACCGTTAAGCTCGTTTATAAAATGTTAATTGACCGACTAACATCCGTTTGAATAGGAGCTTTCCTCCACGCTCAAAACTAATTTACAGAGGTTTGATGAAGCTTTTTTCAGATTATTTATTAGCTTTACCAAAAATTCATCAGTCATGAACCAGGCTCATTTGCATTTGCTTTTTAACCATTTCCCCATCATTGTGCCTATGGCAGGAATTCTCGTGATGATTGCAGGTTATGTCCTGAAGTCGGAAACCGTCAAAGGCACAGCTCTTGGGCTTTTTGTTTTTGGTGCAATCATGGCTATACCAAGTATGGCAACAGGCGAGGGAGCGGAAGAGATTGCAGAAAAAATACCCGGAATCACCAAAGACATCATCCATCATCATGAAGAAATGGCGGAGAAGTTTGCCTTTCTTTCGTATTTTCTTGGCCTGCTTTCGGCCTTTGGACTTTGGTCCTTATGGAAAAAGAGGAAGTTTGTAAATGTGATTTTTGGGCTTGCCTTGGCAGTAGCTTTAATCAATATTTACCTGGCAAAACAAGCAGGAACATCCGGCGGTGAGATCAGGCATACTGAGATCAGGACAGGTGCTGCTACCCCTGATGCCGGTACCCCGGAAAACGGACAAAGCGAAGATCACGACGATTGACAGCAAGGTTTGGATCCTTGTGGGTTATGGAACACAGGATTGGGGTTGGCCCGTAGCCGTAAACCGGTTACCTATTGGCGATGTTGGGGCAATTGAAAAACGTCAATCCAATCCCGAAAGATCATTTTTATTATAATGCCTTATTGTCAAGATAGACACAATTATAAATGGAATTGTGGAGAAGAATATTTTATAATTTAAGCTTATTAATCCAATCACAAACATAAAACCTAACAAAATTCCTAAGCTACCAACACTGATGTATGTCAAGGCTTTGCTTGGTATCCGTTGAAACAATGTGAAAATTAATATTACCTGTCCTATTAATGGTAATATTGTAAAAGGGTGAATCGCTGAAATTGGATCCGTAAATATTTTTGAAAAAATTTCTGCTTCTGCTTGAAATCACACGTGTCCAAAATAAAAAAAATGACATGACAAAAATGTCCCTATCTTTAGGGTGCGATCACTCATGCCATGTCAGACATAAAAGTAAGTTTATTCAGCCAGATTTTGGGATTATTACACAGGGAATCTGTTAAAAAAGTTATTCTACAGCATAATTCGGATAAGTTTTCCAAGGGAATCAACACCTGGACACATTTGGTATCCATGGTTTTTATGCAGATTTCTAATTCCGGATCATTGAGAGACATAGCCTCCGGCTTGTTGAGTGCCACGGGCAATCTGAATCATTTTGGTATTGTTAAACCGCCCTGTAAATCATCTTTGAGTTACATTAACAAGAACCGGGATTACGAGGTATTCAGGGATATCTATTTCACTTTG
>JAGVTV010000215.1 GCA_019136675.1 Bacteroidota bacterium | reverse complement strand
GTTTAAGCACCAGGACGAGCAATCCAGGAGAGTTAGAAAGGTCACCGCTGAACTGGCCAAAAAGTATGAGGTAGAAGAAGACACCATCCTGCTGGCATGGATCCATGCTCACCCTTCCGGCATAATCCCGGTAGTGGGCACTGCCGACGAGCTTCGGATAAGCAAGCTGAGGCAGTCCCTGGAGGTACGGCTGGAGCTGGAAGAGTGGTTTACCTTGTATCAGGCCGGTATGGGACATCCTGTGCCCTGAAGCCTGTTTATTTCAATCAACCGTAAGATATATGAATTTTATTCTCAGACCCTGGCATGCCGATGATGCAGATGATCTCGTCCGGTATGCCGATAATCCCGAAATAGCCAAAAACCTCAGGGACGCTTTTCCACATCCGTATACAATGGAAAATGCGGTATCCTTTATAGGCATGGCCTCAAAATCACCTTCCATTTTTGCCATTGAGATCGAGGGCCATGCCTGCGGAGGCATAGGTCTGCATCCACAGCAGGATATTTACAGGTTGAATGCCGAGATGGGCTACTGGCTCGGACAGCCTTTCTGGGGCCACGGCATTATTACGGAAGCCATAGCCAGAATGGTGGAGTTTGGATTTGCCCATCTGCCTGTTGACAGGATTTTTGCAGTACCTTTCGGCTCAAATACTGCTTCCCAAAGGGTGCTGGAAAAAAATGGCTTTGTGCTGGAAGCACATCTTTACCACACCATTATTAAAAACGGGAGACTGGAAGACGAGCTTATCTATGCGGTCAGGAGGAAGTGAATGGAACCGTGCTGCCAGCTGTCATGTTATGGAATTCAGCCCAAATCCGTATCTTTGTCAGGCAATAATCAGAAGAATGCACCGGTTTGCTTTTTTGTGGCTCATACTGTTGCCGGCCTTTTCCATAGGTCAGTCGAAGGCACGTTTTCTTGAAGGAGGGTTTTCTCTGAATAAGCCTTCCGGGATTTTTGCCAAAAATTTAACCGCATCAAAGCTTGGTCTCGATATAGGTTATTTGCAGCAGCTCAAACAAGAAAAACCACTGTTCTGGGGCGTAGGACTGTATTTTATTCCGCTTGACGAGGGGGGTGTCACCCTCTCTGAACCGCTGGATTTTCAGCTGGTAGACTTTGATTACAGCACCTCCACAAGTATAGTGGGCCTTCAGGGCAAGTTCAGATTTTATCCCGATGTGTACCTGGCAAAAGCGGAGTTTTACCTGGAGGCCCTGGCCGGTTTTAAGGCCATAATAACCACCACCACCAAGACCCTCGTATCCGACGGTTCGGCTGATTCAAATTTTGAAAAAACAGGATTTTCAGTATCTTACGGAGCAGCCGCAGGGGTCAATTATCCCATTGCTGACAAATGGTTTATCAATGCCAGGGCATCTTACCTGCCCGGGGTCAGTACAAGATATTACGTTTTTAATCCTGCCGCCTCGGCACAGACCAGCTCGCTCGACCTCTTTGACTTTAAGAGCAGCCCCACGGACCTCATCAGGTGGGAACTGGGCATCATGTACCACATCACGGGCTCCCAAAACGAAGAATGACATGCCGGCCATCCGCAATTCAGACCTCGAACCCAGTGATGAACTGTACGAACACCTCCGTATAGTATGTGACCCGGGCCAGAGCCAGACACGGATAGATAAATTCCTGTTTGAAAAACTCGAAGGGGTTTCCAGAAACCGGGTCCAAAACGCCATTAAGGCACGTTGCATTCTGGTAAACGGATCCGAAATCAAAGCCAATTACAAAATAAAGCCAGGAGACGAAATATCTGTTGTATTGCCGTCCAACCGCGACGAACTCACCGAACTCGTGCCCGAAAACATACCGCTTGACATCTGGTACGAAGATGATCATCTTATGGTCATCAACAAACCCGCAGGTCTGGTGGTCCATCCCGGAGTGGGACATTACAAGGGCACCCTTGTCAACGCCCTGCTGTACCATTTTCAGCACGATAAACTTCCCCTTCTCAAGGGCAATAAGGAAGACCGTCCCGGGCTGGTACATCGTATAGACAAGGGCACCTCCGGCTTGATCCTTGTGGCCAAAAACGATTATGCCATGACCCATCTGGCCAACCAGTTTTTCCATCACACCATCGAAAGAGAATACATCGCCCTCGTATGGGGCGAGGTAGAGCAGGATCAGGGCACCATCACCGGCAATATTGCCCGCCACGAACGTGAACGCAAACAAATGGCAGTCTATACACAAGGTGATATCGGCAAGCCTGCGGTTACACATTATGAGGTACTGGAACGTCTGTATTATGTCACCCTCGTCAGATGCTGGCTCGAGACGGGTCGCACCCACCAGATCAGGGTCCATATGAAGCACATAGGCCACACCTTATTTAATGATGAGAGGTATGGCGGAGACAGGATTCTCAAGGGTACGATTTTTTCGAAATATAAACAGTTTGTTGACAACTGCTTTGAGGTTATGCCGCGGCAGGCCCTCCACGCCCGAAGCCTCGGTTTCATACATCCCGTGAGCGGAGAGTCCATGTACTTTGAAGCGGAGCTGCCGCCGGATTTTAATACCGTCCTGGACAAATGGCGTAATTACGTGACTGCCAGGAGGGAACTCCTCGAAAATGAATGATTCTTTTTACCTTTGGCCACCCCAATAATATGGCAAAAAATCTCGATCAAAGAATACAGTGTCTCCTGACTCTGGGCAGGAAGATGGCTGACGTTTCCGCTCCGGATCTGGTTTCGTCGCTGGCTCAGGCTGAGAGAGAAAACCCGTGGTTTACCCGATCCGGCCTACTGAGTGCCCTGCATGCCATCAGGACGGAATTTCTGACCGAGGACAGTCTCAGGCACATGGTTGCCAGGTACAGGCTCGATGACAATATCGTGTC
>JAGVTV010000064.1 GCA_019136675.1 Bacteroidota bacterium | reverse complement strand
GGGTCAGCAAGGAGCATCACAAGTAGTCGATGATATTAAGACCTTGACGGCTAATGAGTTTCTGGCCAATGGCGGATACAACTTTGGCTCGAAAAATGATTGGCCCAAAGCCATCACAAGAAATGGTTTCAGTCAAGTCCACAATCTAACGGTTAATTATGGACGGAAGGGTTTTGGAGTGAGAGTCTCTGGTAATCTCCGCAGTATCCAAGGCATACTTAAAAACTCCGGATATAATCAGTATAATTTCAGAGCCAATGCACATGGTTCCATGCTTAAAGATAAGTTACATGTAGAAGGCCATGCAGGACAAACGTTTCGTCAGGCGGAGGTAGGATTTGCAGAAGCATTTAAGTATGCAAGGCAATCCAATCCGACGGCTCCTTTATATGGCAAAGACGCACCATACGAATACAATGAAGATGAAACAGGGGGGTATTTTGAACTCAAAAGTCTATATGACTATACCAATCCTGTCGCCCTCATCATGCAAAACAGGAATGTTTCTGATCGCTCGGTGTTGAATTATGGAGCCAAAGCATCATATAAAGTCATCGATAATGGCTCTGACCACCTCAATTGGAGGGCTTCTGTTGTACAACAAAAGATTGATATAGCAGACAAGTCCTTTTATCCTTCCAACGCTATATACCGACAACAAGCATCTATTACTAAATATGGTGTAGGTGAAACCCTGGATACTAAAAACAGGATATCCAGTTTGTCAACAGGACTGCAATACACAAAAAAAATGCACACCAAAAAACTCACCTTGAGCGGAGACTTTTCCTTCCAAAAGTACAATAGCAGCATCTATGGTAAAAGTCTGGCGGGGTTTAAAAATGATGATAAAATCAAGAGTATTGATGATATTCCCTTAATAGATGCTTCCAGGAAGTACATAATAGAAAAGTATTCGCCTGAAGAGAGAATTGTATCATTTATAGGGCAGGCCAGGATGGAATTCTTTCGAAGAGCTCCAGCATATATCGATGTCACAGTCCGACGCGACGGGTCGACCCGTTTAGGTGATAACAAAAAGTGGGCATTATTCCCGGCAATCAATGCAGGTATCGACTTAGGCGATTATTTTAAGTCATCCAGTATACGCAAATTTTTTCTTAAAACCGGATATGGCATCACAGGATCACTTCCTCACACTTATGGATTATCACAAGAATCATATAACAAGTATATCACCCATGATAGCATCCCCTATATCAGCAGGTTATTGCACTATGGCAATGCAGACCTGCAGCATGAGTCTAAGCGTGAATTTAATTTTGGGATAGAAGCCCTATTTAATAATTCTCTCCAAATCTCCTTACATGCTTATCTGGGCAATATGGACAATTTTGTGATGCTGAGCAAATCAGAAGAAGCAAAGTACGTTAATACCGGAGCCCTCACCTCACGAGGTATTGAAGTTGCAATACAATACAATATTATTCAAAAACAAAGACTCAAGTGGTTGTCCACAATAGTATTATCATCTAATCAATCAAAATTAAAAACATTAGGAGATGCACGTCGCATTTTTGCTTCTGTGGGTAAACAAAATTATTCTTTAGATGGTATGGTTCTGGGTACGTTTGCTGGTTTTGTCTATAAAGGTGTCACCCCGGACGGAATACCTAACTACCAGGATATCAATGGTGATGGGAAAATCAATAGTGATACGGATCCCAACACTAATCCTGATATGGTTGTCCTCGGCAATGGCATACCATCAATGGAGCTAGGCTGGAATAATAGAGTCAAAATGGGTGACTGGAGTTTGGATGTCTTCTTTAGAGGAGCATTTGGACATAGTCTAATCAACGAAAACCGGAGATTCTATGAATCAGACTATCCGGGCAATCAAATACTCAATAATGTACGTACATCCTTATATGTCCCGGGCCTCACCACATTTTCGCCAAGTTCGTTATTTGTAGAAAAAGCAGACTTTCTCAAGTTAGATTACGTTTCTATTTCCAAAAGATTCACCATTGGCAAAGCCAATAAAACGCTGAATCTCTCACTCACTGGCCAAAATTTATTAACGTTGTCTAATTATACAGGTTTTGACCCGGAACCTGCCTTAATCGACTCTGGCGATGGCATAAATTATGGATTACTATTACAGCAAGCTGGATCCCCTTACACTCCGGGTATCGATTCTCGGGTTAATTACATGCCATCCAGGACAGTTGTGTTGGGGGTTTGTTTTGGACTGTAGTGGTATGGATTTCTCTGCATTGATGACAGTGTAACACTCCCCAAAAACAAGACCTATTGTTAAGTCTACAATATAGCGTACGAAATGTAAATCCATAAAATTTGGGATCACAGATACAATCTGCGACCATCACAAAAAAGTTTATTTTGCGGTGCCATGTTAAGCGATGACTTTGTGTCTTCAGAAAAACTCATCCAGCAATATATAAAAATCTATTTTCTCTTTGTTGATGTCTTCTAGACCGTAATGCTCATAAAACAAGGGAAGATATTCATTGCCAAAAAAGTCTGTGATATTTCTGGATGCAAGGGCGATATCCTGGTATTTGTCTCCTACGCCTCCATTACCCATGTCAATAAATCCGGACAATATTTTGCCATTGAAGATGATATTATCAAAACAATAATCCCCGTGTGTAAATACAGGGTAAGCCATTTCAGGTGTTAGGGAAATCAATTTTGCAAATAGCTTTGAAGGCTCTACTGACTGATTTTCATACTGCATGGATAAAATATCAATCAAATGGTTTTCCACATTATATTTTGCCTTGGCGATTCTGTTTTTAAGGTCTTGCCTTAATGCCAGCTTGTCTGGTGCAACAGAGTGCAGGAGTTTAAGAGCAGCAGCATATAAAATGACTATTTCCCGAGGGTCTGCTTTATTGATATAATATTCAAGTGTATTTCCCGCCAGTTCTGACATGCATAGCATTTCACATTTCCCGGAGTAATAAAATTTGACTTTAGGTACAGGGACTTTTCCTTCCAGCCACTTGTAATTCAGGTACTCGTGCTTCAGTCCCGAATTTTGGGTTTTCAAAATATAGCTTTCATTACGGCAGGAAATTCTGAATAAATTTGCTTCTGTATTTCCTCCCTGAATCCCGGATATTGAGTAATTTGAAAATCGGTTGTCTAAAACCTTTTTAATGTACTCATTCATATCCATTTTGGAATAATTTATGATTACCGCATAAATTCCTTTACTTCCACATAATTACGATGCTGTATGATGAGGCCGTCGTTTTCCAGTTTTTTCATCAGCCTGGAGATGACCACCCGGGAGGAGTGCATTTCATTGGCTATCTGAAAATGGGTGATATGCAGTTTGGGGTCCTTGGTTACAAAAACCTTGTCCCGAAGGAATTTTTGCAGTCGCTCCTCCATGTTGTTAAATGCCAGGTTGTCAATTGCTTCCAGCATTTCATTCATCCTGGTGTTGTAGCTTTCGAGTACAAAACTCCTCCAGGATTTGTATTTTACCATCCACTCCTCCATTTTTTCAATAGGTATAAACAGGATGGCGGATTCTATTTCGGTAATGGCTTTGATGGTGCTTTTAGACGGTTTTGTACAGCAACTGAGTGTCACGGCACAGGTGTCACCCAGCTCCAGGTAATACAACAGCAATTCATTTCCCTCCTTGTCTTCCTTCATGATCTTAACAGAACCGGAGATCACCAGCGGCATGTGAGTAAGCATCTGCCCTATGTCCATAATCTGCGTGCCTTCGTCAAATTGCCTGATGTTGCCTGTGCTGCACATGTCGCGGATAAGTTCCTCCTCAAAGAGATACTGGAATTTTTCGGTCAGTACACTAAGGCATTGGTCAGTGGTTTGTTTTTCTTTAATCATGATATAGAATGGTTGTTATTTAATTTCCGGGTTCAGATAATTGCTTCTGAAAATTGTTTTTCAAACAGCTCTCTGTACCTGCCGTCACGGTTGGTCAGCAGAGAGTCGTGTGTGCCCTGCTCAAGAATCCTACCTTCTGACAGCACAAGAATAGTGGAAGCATGTCTTATGGTAGAGAGCCTGTGGGCAATGATGATGGAGGTCCTTTTTTCGATCAGTTTTTCAATGGCATGCTGTATGACCACTTCACTTTCTGTATCAATAGAGGAGGTGGCCTCATCCAGTATCAGGATATCCGGGTCGAAAACGAGTGCTCTCACAAAGGATATCAACTGACGCTGGCCCACAGAAAGGTTGCTCCCCCTTTCGGAAACACTGTACAGATAGCCGCCTGGTAGCTTTTCAATAAATTTGTCAGCCCCGATTTTTGTTGCCGCCTCCACCACTTTTTGCATGGAAATGCCGGGGTCCCTGAGGGTTATATTTTCGAAAACGGTGCCTTCAAACAGGAAGACATCCTGGAGCACCACGGCGATCCTGGCCCGAAGGCTCTTGAGTTCGTATTCTCTGATAGACCGGTCGTCGATCAGGATCTCACCGCCATTGATGTCGTAAAACCTGGAGATGAGGTTTATGATGGTAGATTTGCCGGAACCAGTACTGCCTACCAGAGCCAGGGTATCTCCCGGCAGTATGGTAAAGCTCACATCTTTCAATACCGGGTGGTTTTCATCGTATTCAAAGCGGACATCTCTGAATTCGACCTTTCCGGCAAGTTTTTCAATCCTGATATTACCAGTATTGGGGATGATCTCCTGACTGTCCAGGATACGGAATACACGCTCTGAGGCGACCAGTCCCATCTGCAGGGTGTTGAACTTATCAGCCATAAATCGTATGGGTCTGAACATGAGATTGAGGTACAGGGGAAATGAGACCAGGGCTCCAAAACTCACCTTGTCCTGAATATAGCCCCGTGCTCCCAGCCAGATCATCAGGGCAAGGGCTACGGCCGACACCAACTCCACGACAGGAAAAAATACAGCATAATAGAACACGGAATCCAGATTGGCAGAGGTATAATCGTGGTTAATCTTCCGGAAAGCCTCCGCCTGACTTTTTTCGGCATTAAACAACTGGACTACTTTCATACCTGTGATCCTTTCCTGTAAAAAAGCATTCATATTGGCGATCTGGGTTCTGACCTTTTGATAGGATACCCTTACTTTTTCCTTAAACACATAACTGGCAAATATCATGAACGGCATGGTGATGAACACAATGGCAGTGAGTCTCCAGCTGGTATATATCATGATGGCCACCACTGCCACGAGGGTAAGGAGGTCGGCCACTATGGTAATCACTCCCTGTGCGAATACATCATTGATGGATTGTATATCGTTGATCGTACGTGTGGTGGAGGTACCGATGGGAGTTTTGTCAAAATACCTCAGACGCAGCTCTGTGATATGCCGGAAGACTTTGACCCGCATATTTTTGATCACGGATTGGCCGAGTTCGGCAGTTACGAATATAAAATAGTACTTCATAATGACATTGACCAGCAGGACTGCCACAAAAAGCAAGCCCATTGATATGAGACCTTCCTTCTGTCCGCCGATAATGTTTTCGTCCACGATCTTCTGGACAATAAACGGCTGGGCTATCGAAAAAGGAGCCATCGCCACTGCCAGGAAAATGGACATAAAAAACAGAAACCTGAAGGGCCGTGCGGTGCCTATCACCCGGCGAAGCAATGCCCAGTCTGTTCCTTTTTTAGAGTCCATGATAAAAATTATGTAACCACGCCTCAGCCATAAATGTTCTGCGGCGACGCTGTGACAAAATGGCCGTGCCTTGTTTAGCGGCTGAGAAACATGGACCTCTTGCTGTCCAGCTCACGGAAAAACGGATCGTAAATATCCTTGATGTAGTAGATCATCTCACCGGTTGACTTCATCTCGGGACCGAGGTTTTTGTCTACTCCGGGAAACTTGTTGAATGAAAAAACCGGCACTTTGATAGCAAATCCTGTGAGCTTTTTGTCATAGGTAAAGTCTTTGAGCTTGTGGGTGCCCATCATGATATGCGTGGCGATCCTGAGATAGGGTACCTGGTAAGCTTTGGCAATAAAAGGGGTGGTCCGTGATGCCCTGGGATTGGCTTCGATGACATATACCTTTTCATTTTTGATGGCATACTGGATATTTATCAGCCCTTTGATGTTGAGGGCTCTGGCCAGTTTTTCCGCATACTCCACCATTTGGCCTACTACACCCGGGCTCAGGGAGTAGGTCGGCAGTACCGCCGAACTATCACCGGAGTGTATACCAGCCGGCTCGATGTGTTCCATGATACCCATGATATGGATTTCGTCACCGTCAAAAATAGCATCGATCTCCGCTTCCTTTGCCCTTTCCAAAAACTGGTCTATCAGCACCTTATTGTCAGGCATGTGCTTAAAGATGCTCAGTACGTGTTTTTCGAGTTCCTGGTCATTGATGACGATACGCATACGCTGGCCACCCAGGACATAAGACGGCCTTACGAGCACCGGATAGGATACACGCCTTGCCACTTCGATGGCTTCATCCACATCGTGGGCCACTCCATACTGAGGGTAGGGAATTTCCAGTTCTTTCAGAAGATCAGAAAACCTGCCCCTGTCCTCGGCGATATCCATGTTATTGAAATCCGTGCCTATAATGGGGAGACCTTTCTGGTGGAATTTTTCTGCCAGTTTGAGGGCCGTCTGGCCTCCCAGTTGTACGATGACCCCTTCTGGTTTTTCGAGGTCTATAATTTCCTCTATATGTTCCCAAAATACGGGTTCGAAATACAACTTGTCCGCTATATCAAAATCCGTAGATACCGTCTCCGGATTGCAGTTGATCATGATGGCCTCATATCCCGCTTCCTTGATGGCGAGCAGGCCGTGTACGCAGCAATAGTCAAACTCTATGCCCTGCCCTATGCGGTTGGGCCCTGACCCTATGACGATTATTTTCTTTTTGTCGGAAGGGATGCTTTCGTTTTCTGAGTCAAAAGTAGAGTAGAAATAAGGCGTTTTAGCCTCAAACTCTGCGGCACAGGTATCTACCATTTTATAGGTCCGTAGGATACCAAGCTTTTTCCTTTGCCTGGTCACCTCTTCTTCTTTGATCCTGAGTACCCACGCTATCTGGGCATCTGAGTATCCGACGGTCTTGAGCTCCCTGAAAAAATCGGCGGGAATATCTTCAGCGACGTTAAACCGCATGAGCTTATCCTCATATTTGACCAGTCTTTTTATCTGTTTGATGTACCATGGGTCGATTTTGGTCAGTTTGGTGACCGTTTTTTCAGGTACTCCGAGCCTCAAAGCGTCTTTGACCCGGTAGATGCGGTCATCGCTGACGTTTTCTAACCGTGCTAGAATATCTTCCGTCTGGATCCACTCCTTGATGTCGGCTCCCAGCCCTGCACGGTTGTTTTCCTGGCTCTGGCAAGCCTTCTGCATGGCTTCCAGAAAATTTCTGCCTATGGACATCACCTCTCCTACGGATTTCATCTGCAAGCCGAGAGTGGCATCTGCTCCGTAAAATTTTTCGAAGTTCCACCGTGGCATTTTGACAATAACGTAATCCAGGGCTGGCTCAAAAAACGCAGAAGTGGTTTTGGTGATCTGGTTTTTAAGCTCATCCAGGGTATATCCCAGGGCCAGTTTGGCAGCTATTTTTGCTATGGGGTATCCGGTAGCCTTGCTGGCAAGTGCCGATGACCTCGAAACCCTCGGATTGATCTCGATGGCGATGATGTCTTCGTTTTCGGGATTTATCGCAAACTGCACATTGCAACCTCCGGCAAAATTGCCCAGAGACCTCATCAGTCTGATGCCGTCATCCCTCATTTGCTGGAAGGCCGTATCTGACAAGGTCATAGCCGGAGCCACAGTTATGCTGTCGCCGGTATGTATGCCCATGGGGTCGAGGTTTTCTACGGTGCAGATGATGACCACATTGTCATTGATGTCACGCAGGAGTTCGAGTTCGTATTCCTTCCAGCCGAAGACTGCTTTTTCCACCAGCACCTCATGTGTGGGCGAAGCCTCCAGTCCCCTCCTGAGTGCTTCGTCAAAATCCTCCTCCTTCAGGACAAATCCCCCGCCTGTTCCTCCCAGAGTGTAGGACGGCCTGATGACCAGCGGAAAGCCTATGATCTGTGCTGCCTCTTTTCCCTCAAGAAATGAGTTGGCAATCTGCGAATCAGCCACTTTCATGCCCAGGGAGATAACATGCTGCTTAAAGGCTTCCCTATTTTCGGTCAATTCGATGGCATTGGTGTCTACACCGATCATTTTAACGCCGTATCTGTCCCATACCCCCATTTTTTCGGCTTCGATGGCAAGGTTAAGTGCAGTCTGTCCTCCCATAGTCGGCAACACGGCATCGATCTTTTGCTCTTCGAGTATAGCAATGATACTTTCGACAGTCAGCGGCCACAGATAGATATGGTCGGCAGTGACATTGTCGGTCATAATAGTGGCCGGGTTGGAATTGATGAGCGAAACGGTGATACCTTCTTCACGAAGTGACCTGGATGCTTGTGTACCGGAGTAATCAAATTCGCAGGCCTGGCCTATAATAATGGGTCCGCTTCCTATGATGAGGACGGATTTTATGGAGTTATCTTTTGGCATATCCGACAGCTGGGTTCTAGTCGGGGCACAAAGGTAAACTAAATAAGAGGAGACCTGAAAAAAATGCCGGAGTTTTTCATTAATTTTGTCCAAAATAATTCTCTTTTCGTGGCTGTAGCTAAAAGAATCCTCATCACAGACCATGTGCATCCCCTTTTGGTAGAAGGGCTAAAAGCTGCCGGAGCCATTGTAGATTATGACACATCAGTAGACAACAGCCGTCTGGACGCCATAGCCGGCTTATATGATGGCATCATTATAAACAGTAAGATTATGATGGACAGGCAGAGGATAGACCGGGCAGGCAAACTCAAGTTTATAGGCAGGCTGGGTTCTGGACTGGAGATTATTGATATAGTCCATGCAAAAAAAAAGGGCATAAGCGTATACAATTCGCCGGAAGGCAACCGCAATGCAGTGGCCGAGCATGAATTTGCCATGATCCTTGCTCTCTTAAACAATCTGGTCAGGGCAGACAGGGAGGTCAGGCAATTTGTTTGGCAAAGGGAAAAAAACCGAGGGACAGAATTGAGAGGCAAAACAATAGGTATAATAGGCTTGGGACATACAGGATCTTCATTTGCCGAAAAACTGTATCCATGGCGACTAAATGTGATTTCCTACGACAAGTACAGGAAGCGTTATCCATCATCACTGCGTTTTGTAGGAAAGACCGATCAGGATACCATAGTCAGAGAGTCAGACATCATTTCATTGCACCTGCCTCTGACTGACGAAACAAGATATCTGGTGGACCGGGATTTTTTATCACGCTGTAAAGACGGTGTGATAATTTCTAATACATCGAGAGGTGGTATTTTGGACACTAGAGCTCTGGTGGAGGCCCTTGAAAATGGAAAAGTAGGAGGAGCATGCCTTGACGTGTTTGAGAATGAAAAACCCGAGACATTTTCTGATGAAGAGACCAGACTGTACCAGAAACTTTATAAAATGGAAAACGTGGTGCTGTCTCCGCACATAGCGGGATGGACCCAAGAATCCCTGGAAGGAATCGCTGAAGTGTTGCTTCATAAGATAATCAAAGGGAATCATCTTTGAAAAAATGTATCGGCTGATACAGTTTTAAAGATATTGAAAGTAAAAATTTTGTATTGGTCGTGAGATTCACTAACATTGCGGACTTTTTAAGAAATCGTTAACATAATCAAAAATTCATCATTATGAATAGATTATTACTCACAATGGCCTTCCTTCTTACGGCATGGGTCGGGATAATGGCCCAGACGACCATCGAGGGAAAGGTAACGGACAAAGAGACAAAGGAACCGATACTTTTCGGTACGATAGCTCTTTACAGAGGAGGAGTTCTAATCACGGGAACGGAAACGGACCTGGACGGTAACTACTTCATATCTGACATCCAGCCGGGCACCTATGATATGGAGGCCAGTTATGTCGGATACGCCTCCCAAAAGGTGGTCAACATCGTCATCAAAGCCGGTAGGACCAACAGGGTCAACTTTGACCTGTCAACAGATGCGGTCCTGCTTGATGCAGTGGAGATCAAAGAATTTAAAGTACCCCTAATCGAACAGGACAACACAACCCAGGGTACCACGGTAACTGCTGAGAAGATCAGGGCTTTGCCTACCAAACAGGTCAATGCTATCGCAGCCACTTCTGCCGGTATCTCATCAAGGGACGGAGGTGACATCTCAGTCAGGGGTTCGAGGTCAAATGAAACCGTTTACTTCCTCGATGGGGTAAGGGTGACAGGAAACCTCATACCGCAGTCAGAGATCGAGCAGCTTCAGGTCATCATAGGCGGTGTGGAAGCCAGGTACGGAGATGTGACTGGTGGTGTTATATCACTCACCTCAAGGGGACCGTCAAACAAACTTTCGGGTATGCTGGAGGTAGAAAAATCTTTTGATGGATACGGTTATAATCTGATCAGTGGCAACGTCTCCGGTCCTATCCTCAAGAACAGCAAGAAGCAATCCATCATAGGATACCGTTTTTCAGGACAGTACAGAAATGTGGCTGACAATTCACCCTCCGCGTTAGGAGTTTGGAGGGCTCCTGAGAGTGTAATTGACTCATTGGAAAAAGATCCGGTGTACAACATTGGAACGACACAGTTTCCATCCCTGGAATTATTGAGAACTTCAGACCTTGGTGCACCCAGGAAGGCCAGGCCCAACGACCAGGATATCGACCTTGACCTCACAGGAAAGCTTGATTTCAGGTTTGGCAATAACATTGATGTTCAGTTGTCAGGAAACTACAACGATAAGATCAACAGGTTTACCCCAAGCACAGGATGGTCGTTGCTTAATTGGGTAAATAACCCTTATCAATACAGCAACACATACAGAGGTAACCTCAGATTTACCCATAGGCTTGGCAAACAATCCTCAGATGATTCTGCTGACAAATCAGTCAGTAATTTCAGAAATTTCAGTTATACTCTTATCCTGGGCTACCAAAACAGTAAGTCAAGAACTGAAGATGTCCGACATACAAACAACCTTTTTAATTACGGATATTTCGGCAAAACGCTCAGAACCTGGGAACCGGTATTTGGTTTCCTGGATCCGGATGATCCTGATTTTGAAATTGATCCGTTCGGGCACCTGGGATACAGGGAGGTGATCGGCGAGTACACCCTGGACCCTAATATTAACCCGGTACTTGGTTCGTACAATGCTATCAACGGTGTAAACGTCAACGGACTTCGTAACCAGAATATAAACACCGCCTGGAACAACCTGTACTCCAATGTGGGCCAAGTGTATGACAACTTTTCAAAAAGTGACAATGACCTCTATCAGCTCAACCTGATCACCAGCTTTGACCTCCTGCCTGGTGGATCTGAAAAAGGACGACACAACATACAGTTCGGTATGTTGTATGAGCAGAGCATAAACAGGAACTGGAATATAGCACCTTTTGACCTGTGGAACCTTGCAGAAATCCAGGCTAATGGCCACATCAACGGTCTCAATAAAAGTGTGATCATTGATACTATGACTGTAAACGGTCCTTTTGGGCCTCAAGTGGAAAATATTTACCAGACCGGTCTCAACATCGAGTCTGACAACAAATTTTACAGAAATGTCAGAGACCTTGTCGGCAAAACTGATAACGAGTATATCAACGTCTGGGAGGTCGACCCAAGCCAACTGAGGCTGGATATGTTTTCTGCCCGCGAACTCATCAACAGGCAGGACCTTATAGGGTATTCAGGATTTGACTACCTGGGCAACAAACTAGGCACAGATGTGAGGTTTGAGGATTTCTTTACCAGCAAGGATGCCGAAGGCAGGCGTACTTTTGTCGTTGCACCTCAGCAGCCTATTTATGGTGCAGTATTCCTGCAGGACAAGTTTTCCTTTAAGGATATTATCTTCAGGCTTGGTTTAAGGATGGACTATTTTGATGCTAATACCAAGGTCCTGAGAGACAATTACGCCCTATATGAGATAGAAAAAGCCAAGGACTTTTATGCAAGAACCGGCAAAGAGCAACCAACTTCAGTCGGTGACGATTACAATGTATATGTGGCAGGTGAAGATTCTGACGATATCAAGGCATTCAGAAAGGGTGATGACTGGTTTCTACCCAACGGTACTGCGGTTTCCGGCGGTAATGTGATCTTCCAGGGAGGACTTGTGTATCCGTCTTATGCCGGCAAGACACAGGGAAGGGTACTCAACATTCAGGATCCGAATTTTGATCCTAACACGTCATTTGTGGATTACAAACCACAGATTAATTTTATGCCGCGACTGGCATTTTCATTCCCTATTTCTGAGGACGCCGGGTTCTTTGCACACTATGACGTACTGTACCAGAGGCCACCTTCCAATGCCTTTGCAACAGGACTGGATTATTACTTTTTTCAGGATGTATCCAGGATCAACGGAAACGGGCCCCTTGATAATCCCAACCTGAAGCCGGTGAGGACAATCGACTATGAGGCGGGTTTCCAGCAAAAACTGTCAGAAACCATGGCAATGAAGTTTTCGGCATATTACAAGGAAATGAAGGATCTGATCCAGGAAAGAGTTTTGGCAAATGTAGCTGCTCCGCTTAACAGCTACCAGTTCTATGATAACCTTGATTTCGGTACAGTTAAGGGATTTTCTTTCTCTCTGGACAGGAGGAGGACCAATAACCTGGAACTTAATGCTACCTATACCCTTCAGTTTGCAGATGGGTCCGGAAGTGATGCCAACTCATCCAACGGTATCAATAACAGGGGACCAATCAGAAACCTGATTCCCCTGTCATTTGACGAAAGACACAGGTTTACAGCGGTTATCGATTACAGGTACGGAAGTGGCAAATCCTACAATGGGCCGAGGATCGGTGGCATGAACATCCTGGAGGATTTTGGGGTCAACCTGACAACCTTCCTGGTATCCGGCCAGCCTTATACCAGAAACACCATTCCGCAGTCATTTGGAGGGGCAGGATTTTTGGGTTCTATCAACGGAGCGAGGCTTCCTTGGAACTTTACCACTGACCTTAACGTCCAGAAAAGATTCGGTATGTCTCTCACCAAGGGAGACACTCCGGGCTCAGGCAAAAAATTGTGGTTTAATGCCTACTTGCGTGTGCAGAACCTTTTCAACACTAAAAATATAATTAACCTGTACAAATACTCCAATGACCCGGACAACGACGGATTCCTGCAATCAAGTTTCGGGCAGGACAGGATCAAGGGTGTGGTCGATACTGGCAGGGACCTAAACGCATTCCTGGATGCCTACAACTGGAGAATGCTTGCTCCTGGTAATTATACATTGCCAAGGAGGATTTACCTGGGTGTAATAATGGACTTTTAATAAAAATAAATAATCTTAAAAATCATGATTAAGATGAATACTAAGATAATGTATGGCCTGGCTGTGATCCTGACATTTTTTGCGTCAGCTGTACAGGCAAAAAACCCTGATCTGCCCGGAGACGGCAAGGCCCCTGTCGCAGATATGACCGGATGGAGGGCTGCTTGTGTCAGACCTACCAAACAAACAGAAATGCAGGTCAACAATGTAAGGGCCAGGCTGCTTACAGGTGGTGATATATGGTCAGAAGCCCAGTATGTCGTGCCAAAGCCCGCACCCGGACAGTTGCCCGTATCGGCACTTTTTGCTGGTGGTGTATGGATAGGCGGAGTGGACAGGGCAGGAAATATCAAACTTTCCGGCGTCACTTACCGTTCGCAGGGATCTGACTTCTTCTCAGGCCCCCTCGACCTCAACGGAACCACTGAGTCAGAGACATGCCTTAGCTGGGACAGGTTCTTTAATGTGAAAGGCGTAAACGTCAGGGACCATTATAACAAGGTCATCAAATTTAAGGAGACCGGCGTTCCGATCAATTGCGACTCCATCGCCGATGATGTCAAATACTGGCCTGGCCAGGGAAATCCCTTCTGGCGTGAAAAATACACCTTTATCCTTCCTGACCAGCCCCTGGGGGCATACTGGGATGACAATGGTGACGGTATTTATAATCCCTGCGACGGAGACTTCCCGGTAATCGACATCAGGGGCTGTGAGCCGGATAATATTAATGAGGCCAAAGAACTCATTCCTGACGAAATGATTTTCTGGATTTATAACGACAACGGTGGTCCTCAGACTCTCTCCGGACCTCAGTCTATCCAGATGGAAGTCCAGGTGCAGTCATTTGCCTATTCTACCAATGATGAGATCAATGACATGACATTTTACCGTTACAAGCTGATCAACAAGGCAAAGGAAGACCTCGTGGACTGTTATTTCTCCATGTGGATTGACCCGGATCTGGGATGTTATCAGGACGACTACATCGGTTGCGATATTTCGAGGTCAGGGTATGGACTACTTCAGGGGACCTTTGGGGCCAAAGGTATTCAAGAGACGGGAAGACGGTACCATCGTGCTGGGCCCGGTCATCAATGAGGCAGGTGATACCTTAAAGAACGAGGACGGCAGCATCGTGCTGGACACGATTCTCCTCGAGCCAGAGCCATTTACAGGTCAGCAGGACACATTGGTCGAATTAGGGATGACCTCATTTACCTATGCCGAAAATTGTGGAATTGGTTCTCCTCCTTCGGCCACATGTGACCCTCAGAGAGGACGAGAGACCGGATTTTACAATTACATACGTGGCTTTTGGGCAGACGGTACCCCGGTTACTTTTGGCGGATCAGGATATAATCCGGGAAGCTCGGATACCATCAGGTATGCATTTCCGGATGAACCCAACAATCCAAACGGCTGGTCCATGTGTGCACTGAACTATCCATTTGGGGACAGGAGGACAATGCAGGCTACCGGGCCGCTATTGTTACAACCGGGAGCAACCAATGAACTGATCCTGGGAGTGGTGTTTGTTCCGGATATTGATTATCCATGTCCGGATATCACCCGACTCAAGTTTGCAGACGACATTGCTCAGGCTTTGTTTGACAACTGTTTTGACATCACAGATGGTCCGGATGCACCGGATATTACCTGCGTAGAG
>JAGVTV010000217.1 GCA_019136675.1 Bacteroidota bacterium | reverse complement strand
ATTTCCAATTCGGGAGATGCAATCAAGACTTTGATTGCTGCTGGAGG
Organism: Bacteroidota bacterium; assembly: GCA_019136675.1. Classification (GTDB taxonomy): domain Bacteria; phylum Bacteroidota; class Bacteroidia; order Chitinophagales; family Saprospiraceae; genus OLB9. The sequence goes on along the minus strand of JAGVTV010000217.1, from coordinate 2,850 downwards.
ACTCATCTCCACTGCGGCAGAAGATTTTGTCTTCCGCTATAGTAAAGATCCTACCTCAGTCAGGCATCCATGGTATACCGGAGCTTATACCGGTGGCGAATTTGATTACACCTACATCTGTCATGAATTGTTGGTAGAATCACTGGTTGACGAAGATCCAAGGTGGCCGTTCTATTTCAGAAGACAAACGGAGGTTATTCTGGATTCCAATGACCCAACACAGTTTAATTCTCAACCTTGTTCAGGTGGTCAGCCATGTATCTATGGGTATGTGGTAAATAACCAAAACCTCATCAAGAGACTTTACACTGATAAAGGTCTTGCATTCGGTGATGCCGAGAAAAAATTTCTTGCAGGTATCTTTGGAAGGGACAGAGGTGACGGAGATGGTATTCCATCTGATGGTGGATTCAGGACTATTCCCGGCGTGTATCCATGCGGTGGTTACTATGATGTTGCCAAGCCCGGTGCACCAGCTGCCAATGCAGCCCAGGGAGCAGGTATCTACCCGTTCCTGACAGGTGTCAACACAAGCTATTATCTGATTGAAGCCATGCTGGAACTGGGAGCCCCCGGTGATCCAAGGGCAGAGTTTGAAAAAGCCATCAGAAACCACATTGGCAGAGTAGTGGATTACGGTATGGCCAATGATGCAGCCAACGCTGTAAGGCCATCTGCCGATGCCATCACCAAGTATGTCAATCTATGGCTTGCGAGATATGATGCAGCCGGCACCAATACAGCTAAGCTTAACGTTGTAATGAAACAACTTTGGTTTTCCAGCTACGGAAACGGATATGAGATATACAATGCATACCGCAGGACAGGCTTGCCTACAAATATTCAGGAGCATGTGGAAGGTACACTCAGGGGTTTCCCACTCAGACTGCCTTATCCTCAGACAGAGCTTACGCTTAATCCAAATGCTGCTGCGTATAAGGACGTTGCTTTTGACAATGCACCTATTTTCTGGGATAAATAATATTTGTGAATTTTAAATTTCAAAAAAATGAAGATATTGAAGTTTTATAACTATATTTTAATCTTTTCTGTCCTGTTTATAGTGGCAGGATGCGAAAAGCCTTACGATCCATATCCGGCATTTGAGTCTGTTCCGCATGGCCTTGGCAAGTACAAAACAGGTACTCCAACAAGTTTCTTTTTTGGAAACAATGATTCAAAGCTCGAGGGTAACCTGCAGTGGATCTCTACCGATGGCAAGGTGACGGTAAATGAAATGGATCTGTATGTTACATGGACTGAAGGGTACCTTGATCAGGATGGCTTGCCTAAAACAGCCAGCCACGGTAAAAAGAAGCTCAGGACTTTGGCTGCAGGTGCAGCAAGAACTCCACAGGACTTTGCATGGACAGCAACGGATATTTACAACCTCTTTAAGGGTGCCACTTTTGATTACAAAGACGGTGCAGGTACAAGAGATGTATTTAACAATCCTAAGGATCCGGCAAGAGGGGCAAGCAGTTACTTTACTTCAAATGATAAGTTTGTGCTCACCTGGGGATTCAAAGGTAGTGATGGAAGGTATTTTGACAGCTGGTCAGGTGGTATCTGCAGCAACTCTGTCGGTGCAAACTGCCAGCTGGCATTTAATGTAGTCTGTATTTCTGAACTCGCAGGAACCTATGACTACAGAGCCATCGGCTGGTGCGGTACTGAGAAAACGGGAACGATGGAGTTCAAGTCAACAGGTACCGGAGTATATGCTCCAATCCTTGACGGCGGTGCAGAACCTGACTTCTCCTTTGGTGCCTACGCTGCATGTTATGGCCCTACGGCAACTTTGCCGGGAGGTGATCTTAAACTCAATGATGCCTGCAACAAACTTTCATTCAGCGGCAAGAGCCGATGGGGTGAGACCTACGAATTCAGGGAAATCAGAGTAAACGGCGGTGAACTTTACATCAGCTGGAAAAACGATTATGATCCTGAAGCCGGTGAGATCTATATCACCAGAAAAGACGGTAAAAACTGGCCTGCTCTTAGGAAATAAGACTGGCTTATTATGATCTATAAAGGCAGGTGCAGTAAACAATTGCACCTGCTTTTGTATTTTTAACCTGTGTCAAATCTGAATTCTGCCTTGATAAAACAGCTTTCAATCCTGCATGTTTTTTTGCTCCTTATGTGTCAGGCAAAAGGGCAACAACTTTGTAATTTTGGAATTCCTTTGAAAAAGGTGAACAGAAGTGAACTGATTCAGTCAGACCTGGTCGCTTATCTCTTTTTAAATGACGAGTGCCCGATATGTATGCATTACGCTTCTGAAATCAATAGGCTTGATTCCCTGAGCAGATCCCTGGGTGTTCCTGTGGTCGGGGTTTTCAGCGGATATTACAGAAAAAAGGATATCATGACATTCGCAGAGCAATACAATATAAGCATTCCCCTTTTCCTTGACAAAAACACATCTTTTGCCAGGAAACTTTCTGCACGGGTGACACCTGAGATCGTTATCGCCGAATGTGTTTCCGGCCTTGTCAGGTACAGGGGGCTTATTGACGATGCCTACGCCGGGCTCGGTGTCAAGAAAACAAATACAGGCAGCCAATATTTTATTAACGCAGTCAGGGCAATCGCGTCAGGGGAAAGGGAATATCAGTCCGGGACCAAGGCAATCGGCTGCATGATCCAGCTTAAAAAATGATTAGAATCCTGTTTATATTATCTTTTGCCTGTATATGTGAGTACCACAATATCAATGCACAAGTCAGGGAGGTGGAATATTACAGGGATGTGGAACCTGTCCTGAGAAAACATTGCTATGACTGCCATTTTGCCGGAGGTCCGGCTCCTTTTGACCTGACCCATGCCGAGCAGGTAAAGAAAAGG
>JAGVTV010000204.1 GCA_019136675.1 Bacteroidota bacterium | reverse complement strand
GCAGAAAGACTGGCAATATCATTGCCTTTGCTGGTTTTCATCAGCTGCAGATTGTCTCTGGTTATGTCCATATGGATTACTGATTTAGGCCAGATAAACGGCTGTCCTGTTCTATTGTTTACAAATATTTTTACATTTTATCGAAAACATCCATCACTTCCCTTACTGCCGCTGCAGAGTCGTAAAGCAATTTGCTTTCGTCTTTGTTGAGTTTGAGTTCTATGACTTTTTCTATACCGTTTTTGCCGAGTTTTACCGGCACACCTACAAATACGTCCTTGAGACCATACTGGCCTGTGAGTTGTGTACAGACAGGGAAGATTCTGTTTTCATTTTTGACAATGGCCTCAACCATCTGGGCCGCTGCTGCGCCTGGTGCATACCATGCTGAGGTGCCCATAAGCTTGACCAGCTCGCCGCCTCCCGTTTTTGTTCTTTCCACGATGGCATCCAGTACCTTTGGTTTTACCATCTCAGTCACCGGAATACCGCTGACGGTTGTGTACCTCGGAAGTGGCACCATGGTATCACCGTGGCCTCCCATCAGGATGGCCTGAATGTCCTTGGGAGATACGTTGAGTTCTGAAGCCAGGAACGCCCTGTACCTTGCTGTATCCAGGATTCCCGCCATACCAAAGACTCTGGTGTTTTTAAGGCCTGAAGCTTTAAAGGCAGCGTAGGTCATAACATCCAGCGGATTTGACACGACGATGATGATGGGATTTTTTGAGTATTCGAGCACTGACTTTACCACGGAGGTGACGATGTTGGCATTGGTAGAGATAAGGTCATCCCGGCTCATGCCCGGCTTACGAGGAATACCTGCCGTTATCACCACAATGTCAGAATTTTTGGTATCCTTATAGTCACTTGTTCCTGTCAGCCTGGTACTGTAGTTGTCTATCGGAGCCTGCTGCCAGGTATCGAGGGCCTTGCCGCGTGCGAGGTCACCAATAATGTCCACCAGTACTATTTCATTGACTATATCTCTGTGGGCAAGCACGTTTGCCACGGTGGCACCTACATTTCCGGCACCTATTACGGTTACTTTCATTATGATTAAGATTTTAAGATTAAAACTAACTTCTTTTCAACCACAAAAACTGGCAGTTGTTTAATTAAATTGTTACCAAATCCATAACTTGTCAAAATTTTATTCCAAAATGACATCCGGTGCATCCGACCCGGGGGGTGTAGAGGCCACGCAATCCAATACTTCCGAAGCGACCTCAACCGTCGGTACAGGAGATGAGATGTAATATTTTGACCGTAAATTTGGGCTGTGGGTTTGGAATAACTCAATTTAAACTTAATTTTGCGACTCACCAGAGCCGGGTAAGGAATGTTTTTAATGTAAAAAGCATGACTTACCGGTTGCAGTAAAAATGATATTTTAAAAAAGAGCAGTTATGAATCTCCATGAATACCAGGGAAAAGAGTTGTTGTCGTCATACGGCGTTGTTACACAGAAAGGGTATATAGCCCACACAGTCGAAGAAGCCGTGGCGGCCTTTGAAAGGCTTAAAGCCGAAACAGGAACAGAGTTTTGTGTCGTCAAGGCACAGATCCATGCCGGTGGACGCGGAAAAGGCGGTGGGGTCAAACTGGCCAAAAACATGGATGACCTCAAGCAACATGCGGGAAATATCCTGGGCATGATGCTCAAGACACCACAGACCCCCGGGGGTATGGACGGAGACGGCAAGCTGGTCAGAAAGGTGTTGATAGCAGAAGACAGTTATGCCCCCGACTTCAGTGCCTGCAAGGAATATTATGTCTCCATACTCATGGACCGCGAAAAAAAACGCAACGTCATCATCTATTCGTCCGAAGGAGGAATGAATATTGAGGAAGTGGCAGAAAAAACACCTCACCTGGTGCACAAGGAATACATAGATCCTCACGTGGGACTCCGAGATTTCCAAAAAAGGAATATAGCCTTTAACCTGGGACTGAAAGGAAATGCCTACAAGGAGTTTTTAGGCTTCATCTCAAATCTCTACAAAGCTTTTATAGGGGCCGATGCCTCACTTTTTGAAATAAATCCGTGTCTGAAAACCGCAGACGATCGCATCATAGCTGTAGACTGCAAGGTGTCACTGGATGACAACGGACTTTTCAGGCATCCTGAGCTGGCAGCCATGAGGGATACGGATGAGGAAGATCCTACCGAAGTGGAGGCAAAAAGCTATGGCCTCAATTATGTAAAACTGGACGGCAATGTAGGCTGTATGGTCAACGGTGCAGGCCTTGCCATGGCCACCATGGATATCATCAAGTTGTCAGGCGGATCGCCGGCCAATTTCCTGGATGTAGGGGGTACGGCAGATGCGGAGCGGGTCGAGCAGGCCTTCAGGCTCATATTGAGAGACAGCCACGTCAAAGCCATTCTGATCAATATTTTCGGCGGTATCGTAAGATGCGACAGGGTGGCTCAAGGAGTGGTGGATGCCTACCAGAGCATCGGCAACATACACGTACCCATCATAGTGAGATTACAGGGAACCAACGCTGACATTGCCAAGGAACTCATAGACAACAGCGGACTGGAGGTACACTCTGCCATCCAGCTTCAGGAAGCAGCGGATCTGGTAAGGAAGTTTATATCCTGACCTGTCGGCCATGCCTGCCTCCTATTCTCTTTATGAGTTGACAGAATATATCCGGCGGGTAATAGCCCTAAATTTTACGGAACCCATCTGGGTCAACTGTGAGATCTCCCAGATCAAAGAGGTGCGAGGCAATGTATATCTCGACCTTGTGTATCACGATGAGACGACCAATGAGGTCACGGCACAGATGTCTGCCAATATCTGGTACAAGTCTTATCTTTTTCTGAAAAATAAGCTGGGAGCACTGCTTCCTTCCCTTTTGGTCCAGGGTACCCATGTCCAGCTCAAGGTCATCGTGGAATACAGTGAGAAATACGGCATGAAGCTGGTAGTCGAGGACATAGAGCCATCCTATACCATCGGACAGATGGAAATGAAGAGGCAGAAGATATTGCAACAACTGCAGGACGAAGGATACATCCACGTCAACAAACTAAGAGAAACTCCGGCTGTCATCCAGCGTCTAGCCGTGATCTCTTCAGATACGGCTGCAGGCTATATAGATTTTTCAAACCATCTGGCAAATAATTCATACGGATACGCTTTCAGCACCACCCTGTACAAAGCAGCACTCCAGGGACAGAACACCGAGAGGGATGTCTGCGAAGCACTAAGGCAGATAAATGAAAACCACCGCGAATATGACCTTATCCTGATCATCAGAGGAGGGGGGTCGAAAACAGATCTGGCATGGTTTGACAATTACAATATCGGGGTGAGCATAGCCAAGTCTGAATTGCCTGTCATCACAGGCATAGGCCATGACATTGACTCCACGGTAGCGGATTCTGTTGCATTCCGATCGCTCAAGACACCTACCGCGGTAGCCGACTTTATAATAGAGTACAACATGGAGTTTGAGGCAAAGGTCATCGAAGTGCTAAGGTGGATAACCCAACTCTCCGGAAGGACACTGAAGTACAACCAGCTCGAACTGACCCAAATGACTCAGATGCTGCGAATGCTACCTGCAGAGATTATCAGAAACAACAGACTGAAGCTCGGACAGGTGATGCAGCAAATCAGCCTGGCATCAGCACACAGGTTAAAATATAACAGAGAAGCCCTCAACAATGCAGAAAGCCGGGTATCACTCCTCCACCCTAAAAATGTCCTTAAGCGGGGTTTTGCGATATTGAGACAGGACCAGTTGATCATAAGAAGCACCAGCCAGTACAAAAAAAACGTGGCTGCGGATATAGAATTGTATGACGGAAAAATAACGATAAACCCAAATGAATAAAAAATTGACCTATGACACTGCTTTCGCAGAATTAAACGAGATTCTGGTATCACTCCAGTCCGAAGAAGCCGGGCTGGATGATCTGGCAGAAAAACTAAACCGGGCATCAGAATTGGCAGAATTCTGTAAGGCAAAGCTGAGAGGCATCGAATCAGAAGTAGAAAAACTGAACATTTCGGAAAAATCCGCATAGGTCTGAAGGCCCGATGGTAGGATCTGCAAAGAAAACCCACAGGACATTTTCAGAGGCAAAAATACCGTGATGTAAACTTATGGCAGCAGTGCTTCCAAATAATATTTGTTGCTAATGCATTGATATTAAAAATTTTATGTATCTTTGCCCTTCACAATCGCCCTCCTTTAGGTTCTTATTATAGTTCAGGAATGGAGAACCGGTATAAAAATTATTTATGAAATTTGAAAATTTAGGTCTGATAGAGCCCATTATGGCCGCTCTAAAGACAGAGGGTTATACACAACCCACACCCATCCAATCACAATCTATCCCACTGCTACTTGACGGACACGACCTGCTCGCCTGTGCACAGACCGGGACAGGCAAGACTGCAGCTTTTGCCATTCCTATTATCCAGCACCTGGTGACGGCAGAAGGAAGGCCTTCACAATACATCAGAGCCCTGATAGTTACACCTACCCGGGAATTGGCCATACAGATAGACGAAAGTTTTGCAGCATACGGAAGAAACACCCGGTTAAAGCATACAGTGGTTTTTGGTGGCGTAAACCAGGCATCACAGGTAAATGCCCTCCGCAAAGGGGTGGATATCCTGGTGGCAACACCCGGCAGGCTTCTTGACCTGGTAGGTCAGGGTTACATTAAGCTCGACCAGCTGACACATTTTGTGCTGGACGAAGCGGACAGAATGCTCGACATGGGATTTGTACATGATGTAAAACGGATTATAAAGCTCTTGCCGGCAAAAAGGCAGTCTTTATTCTTTTCGGCGACCATGCCGGATTCGATCAGGGAGCTTGCCTCCTCTATCCTTACCCAGCCAAAAAAGGTGGAGGTAACACCGGTATCGTCAACTGCCGAAACTATTCAGCAGGCCGTATATTTTGTGGACCAGGCCAATAAATATGACCTGCTCAAGTACATCCTTAAAGATAAAAGTATCACGACAGCTCTGGTGTTTACCAGGACAAAACACGGTGCTGACAAGGTCGCCAAAGTACTGAACCGCGAAAACATCAGTGCAGAGGCCATTCATGGCAACAAATCACAAAACGCCCGCCAGCGAGCTCTGTCCAACTTTAAAGACAGGGTGACCAGGGTGCTGGTGGCCACTGATATTGCAGCCAGAGGCATTGACATTGACCAGCTTTCGTTTGTCATAAATTTTGAAATACCCAATATCCCTGAAACCTATGTCCACAGGATAGGGCGTACAGGAAGGGCTGGTGCAGAAGGCAAGGCAGTCTCCTTTTGTGATGTGGAAGAAAGGCCATATCTCAGGGATATTCAGAAGCTTATCGGGCTTCAGGTACCAGTCAATAATGACCACCCATACCCGTCATCTGCTGTCGAAACCGGTCCTGTTAATGTGCCGGTATCAAAACACTTCCAGCACAGAAGCAATCACAATACGCCCAGATCAGGCCATCAGAGCCATACTAAGGTACACAGTGCCGGTACAGGCGAAAACAGGAAAAAACCAGGAAGAAAAAAGTGGTTTAAAGCAGCAAGATAAACTTTCTGTATCCTATAAAAGATCAGAGTGGCCGGTCAGAACAAACCGGTCACTTTTCCATCTGAGGATATATCTATATGCTCTGCACTGGGTACTGAAGGTAGTCCCGGCATACGCATCACATCCCCTAACAGCGGGATTACAAACCCAGCCCCGCCGGCGTATTCAAATTCCCTCACTGTAACCTTAAATCCGGATGGCCTTCCGATCTTTTTCTCATCATCAGAAAAGCTGGCCGGAGTTTTGACCATACATACGGGAAAATGTTCGTAACCCAGTTTTTTAATCTGTGACAGTTGTGATTTTGCTTTAGAAGTGTATTCAACTCCATCAGCACCGTAAATTTCCCTTGCTACAGTTTGGATCTTATGTTCGATCGAATCGCCGAGAGTATAAAGCGGCGTGAAATTATTTTTTCCGGAATTAATGCTTTCGCAAACTGCCCTGGCCAGATCTGCAGATCCTTTTCCCCCTTGGGCGAAAGCCCTGCTTACAATGGCTGTCACACCTTTAGCCAGGCATCCAGCTTTGATGATCTCATACTCTTCTTCTGTATCCGTGGGAAAAGCATTAATAGCTACTACAGGATTAAGGCCAAATTTCTGTATATTCTCAATGTGCTTCTCCAGATTGCAGAAGCCTTTGCTGACGGCATCCGGATTGGGGTCGGTCAGATTGTCCTTTGACGCTCCACCGTGATGTTTTAAAGCACGTACCGTTGCCACAACAACAACTGCATCCGGTTTTAGCCCCGAGGCCACACATTTGATGTGCAGGAATTTTTCTGCTCCCAGGTCAGCACCAAATCCTGCTTCCGTGACCACATAATCACTGAGTGACAGCCCGGTGCGTGTGGCGATGACCGTATTGGTACCCTGGGCTATACTTGCAAAAGGACCTCCGTGCAAAATGGCAGGGTTACCGTCCAGGGTTTGAACCAGATTAGGTTTTATGGCATCTTTAAGCAGGACCGCCATGGCTCCCACTGCCTTGATGTCTCTGGCAAAGACCGGCTTGCCATCAAAAGTCTGGCCCACATATATATTACCAAGCCTTCTCTTAAGGTCCTCCATGTCATTTGACAGGCAAAGGATAGCCATGATCTCCGATGCAGGTGTTATGTTAAAGCCATCTTCACGCATGATACCATTGGCCTTACCTCCCATCCCTATGATGATTTGTCTCAGAGCCCGGTCATTCATGTCCATCACTCTTTTCCACGCTACGGTCCTGGGGTCGATATTGAGGTTAAATTCCTTATTCTGGATGTTGTTGTCGATCATGGCCGACAGCAGGTTGTTGGCTTTTTCAATGGCCGAAAAATCACCCGTGAAGTGGAGGTTAATATCCTCCATCGGAATCACCTGCGAATAACCCCCGCCGGCTGCCCCTCCCTTGACCCCAAAGACAGGCCCGAGTGATGGCTCCCTGAGGACCGCAATGGCCTTTTTGCCAATGTGGTTAAGTCCGTCTGCCAGTCCAATGGTCATTGTGGTTTTTCCCTCCCCGTATCGGGTAGGTGACAGGGCTGTGACCAATATGAGTTTGCCTCCCGGCTTTTCTTTTTGCAGTGAAAGGGGAAGTTTTGCCTTATAGCGGCCATAGTATTCGAGGTCGTCTTCTCCGATACCAAGTTTGGAAGCTATATCCTTAATGTGCCTGATGGGGGCTTGCTGTGCGATCTCAATATCGCTGGGAAATGATGACATGGTTTAAATGATTAGGTGTGCAAATATGTCCAAAATATTTCACATTTAACAATGATTTTTTGATGAATATCTCCATATCCATGCGATTCGTTCATTGTCAGTATAATTATTTACTTTTACGACTAAAACATCTGACATGGCAAAATGGACATTGTGGCTTGTGATGTTGTGCAGCACACTCAAAGCACAGGATCTGCGGTTTCCGGCACCTGCGTATGACATGACACTGCACGTGGACAGTGCCACCAAAATTCTGAAAGTACGTACCGTCATGACATTCAGGGTAAACGCCCTGCCTTCAGGGGACACAATATGGTTCAGGTTGCCTGCAGCAGGCTACAGTGCCGCAGATGCCAGCAAATCCCGGGAAATGCTTAAAGCAGGCAATACTGCTATGTATTTTGCAGGACCTGCAGGATATGCCAGGATAGACAGCTTGTCTGTAACGTGGGATAAAAATCCTGCAGAACATTTTTCTGCCGATGAATACAATGAATATATAGGTATCAAAAAAGCCGGAGTTCATGCTGAGGAGGGTGTCATCTCCTTTACGTACCAAATCAGGATTCCCGTTTACGTTCAGGGTTTTGGCAGGCAAAAAGACAAGACCATTGTCAGAGATTTTTATCCTCAGCTGGCCCCGTTTGAGAATGGAAAATGGGACCTCAGCTACCAATGGAACACAGAAAACAAACGGTATTTCAAGGCAGACATCCACGCAGAGATTTATACAGGGGACACACTAAACCTTTACACAAACGGGGAGCACAGGACTGCAGAAGACAAAAGGACACATATCGTCACAGGGTCCGGCATGACTGACCTGGTGCTTATATTTTCATCCGTCAAATGGCCTTCGGAAGTAGGAAAAATGCAGCTTTCTAAAGGCCGTGAGGTCCCGTTTACCATATGGCACCCCGATGGAAAAATTCCCGAATCCTCAACATCCATATTAAGCCGATACGCTGCTGTCCTTGACACACTCATAGGTCCATATCCGTACCAGTCACTCAAGATTATCATTGACAGAGACCTGTCAGATGATGGTGCGGATAACCTTGCCGTGATCCGACGGATCAAAAAAGACAAGGAAGAGCAAATCTTGCATCGTACTTTGTCCAGGATCTGGGTACGTGGAAATTTTGAGCCCTCCAGACAAGTTGACCCCTATATCACCCGATGGGTCGCAGCGTATTACAACAGGTTATCTGCCAAAAATGAGGAGTTTGCAGCTCCTGCCAACATTGCGATTAAAAACCGGATACGGTCAAAATACCTTAATTTTGAAGAAAAAGACCACACATCTGAAAAGTCTATTGGCGAAAGCCTGAATCTTGACCGGTTTTTAGCAATCAGAAAACTGGAGTTTGCACGACTATATTCCGGGGATAGGTTTGCAGAAGTACTGGACAGAATGGCCGACGAAAAGACACCTTTGAGCACAGAAAATCTGGTAAACGGTCTGTTGTCAGCCACCGGCAAGGATACGGCAGTTATCAAAAACAATGTGTCACAACATGGCTACACAGATTATGCAATCAGGGAGGTAAAAGCCATGCCGGGCGGAATCAGAATCTGGATTGAAAACAGTGAAGAAGGGACATCTCCTTTTCCGGTCACGGTGATATACAAGGACGGATCTAACCATACTGTAGTCAATGACGGTTTTTCCGGAACGGGTGAGGTTGACCTGAAGGACATAAACCTTAACTCAGTGGAAAGCATCCGGATCGACAGGCAGGGCATATTGTATGAGACAAACTATTGCAACAATACTTACTATGTGGCTTCTGACAGGATCGGGCCACCGCTAAAACTCAGTTTTTTCAAAGCACCTGACGCACAATGCCAAAAAAACCTGGTTCTGTCTCCCCTGGTGTTATACAATGACAATGACAGAATCATGCCGGCCTTTCTACTTACCAACCATGCTAAACCCAGGACCGGACCGCTGGTCTATACACTGATGCCCGCTTTTTCGGTCAAAAACAAAAAATTGGTGGGAGAGGGTAAAATAAACTATGAAAAAATCCTGGCTGGCAGTATAGTGCAGAAGATTAACATTGGCACGGGCATAAGGTCCTTTGATTTTAACAGCAACGATAAGTGGGGCTATAGCCAAAGGTATATCAGGTTTGACCCGGGGATTACCCTTGAAATGAAAAGTAAAGATTTTAACAGCCATAGGAGCATGCTTATGGTAAAAGCATTCCTGGTCAATGAGGAATATCCGGTATTTTCGGCACAGGGTGAATTCGATAAATTGAAGGGAGAATGGTCAAAAATCTACAGAATCAGTTATCTGAATGCAAGAAGGACCATTTTTAACTCATTAAACTTCAGGACAGACCTGGAACAACAAAGCTATACCTCTATTGACAAAAAGAACAACTATCTTAAACTAACCCAAACCATTAACTACACCTGGCAGTACGACCACAAGCGAAATATTGGCGTTAGATTTTTTGCTGCAGGGTTTATCAGCAATACCACACGAAAATCAGCAAGTTACCAGAACATTTTTTCACGTGGAAGCATAGCCCTGATCCATCAGGGATTTAATGATTATACCTATCAGGATTACTATTTTTCGCGACAAAATCAAACCAGGCTTTACGATAATCAGGTCAGCCTGCAAGATGGCGGCGGATTTAAAACACCGCTGGGTTCTGCCAGCGGCTACGGCATGAGCAACAACTGGGCGGCATCGTTAAACTTCACCGCAGATCCCTTCCTTCTACCACCCTGGCTCCCGATCAAGTTATATTTTGATGTTGGAACATTCAGTACACACAATTCGGGAGCAGAAAAATTCAGCAATAATTTTTTATACAACGGAGGTATACTTATTAATTTCAGAAACAGGGTGCAGGTACATATACCGCTTGTTTATTCCCGAGACCTTGGCAATGCATACAAGGAGGGTCACCGCAATTTCTGGTCACGGATCAGTTTCGGAATCAATCTTCATGGCTGCGACAGCTATCCAGGTAAATAACTTTTATCTGGATACCAACCCTGTAAACTGGCAAAAGACGTATCAGAAAGGCCTTTTGTAACCATCTGAAAAGCTTTTGATTACATATCTGTTTTTTAAAATCAATGTAAATGTAACTGCAAAGGACATTTACAATTTATATAAATAATTATATATTCAAAGGTCGTGATTTGGCCTGAATCAATCGTCATAGATTGGTATATTTACCGATAAAACAGATTTTCCCCTTTCTCAGCCCTGTCAATTTTTGACAGGTAAAGGAAGACAATTTTAAAAAATAACATTTTTCAGCTTATGCTTACCAAGACTAAAAACCTGATCTTAACTTTTAAAGCCATTTTACTGATTCTGATGACGTTCAGTACATTTTCTGCTGAATCTCAGTGCATCATTGGCATTTCGAACCTCTCAAATCCAAGCTCATGTTATGCATCGGACGGGTCTTTCAGGATCACGGCCGTTAACGGAGCTTGTGGCAGAACCATTCGGGTGTATAAAAACAATTTGCTTCTGGCCCAAGGTACCGGAAACCTGACGGTAAGCAATCAGGTCGCTGCGACGTTTGAGGTGGTGGCAGAGCCCGAATGCGGATGTACCGTGCCCACTATACGGACTGTAACCCTCTTCGCAGGTAACCCTACTCCGTTGTCTCCATACGTAAATACGGGTACTGGAAGTTATCAGGCAGACAAGGTATATGTATGCCGTGGAGGTTCAGTAAGTCTGGGAGTCCAGCCTTTGGGTACCAGCAATCTCCTGCTGACAGGTCCGGGTCTTTCCGACAGCACACCCGACGGGAGCAGTTACTGGAATTTATCCAATATGCAGCCTGCACAAAGCGGTAATTACACCATCAAGTACACTAACCCCTCTGGTTGTGAATCTTCAGTAACCATTCAGGTTACGGTCGGTAATTTGTCAGTGAATTCAGGTCCTGACCTGGCTGCCTGTATTGGTACCAGCCATACGCTTGGTACAGTGGTAACAGGTGTGGGCCAATGTCAACAAAGCTGCCCTTCAACGCTTGATTCACTCCTTGCCCGATGGACGCTGGACCAGTGCAATGCATCTGACCAGACCCAACAGAACAGCTATACAGAATTTTTACCTGTATATCCGTCAAACGGAAACTGTGTAAGTGTTTCTGCCACAAATGTATACAGAGATGCAGGAGAACATTCCTGTACACCTGTTTTTGGCAGTTATACGGGAGATGTAGGTATGTGTATTCCTGCCATGGATTCATGTGATCCGTTACATTATGACCCAAGTCATGCACTGAAATTTGAAATAACCGTGAACCCGCAGGAGGCAGGCAGAATCACAAAACTAAGCTTCAGAGAACAGTCTCCGCTAATTTGGTTTACCACAAATGGTTCGACCGGTCCAAATAACTTCAATACCAAATACTTGATACGTGTATATAAAAACGGACTATTGATCTACAGCCGGGATGATGTACCGACCGAACGTACCTGGAACCTGGAAACATTTGATTTTACCGGAGTGTCCGGCTTCAACATTACTGAACCCTCCACTTTCAGATTTGAGTTGAGGGGATACTGTGTGACCAACACCGGAGGAAACATGTCCGGCTGGGAACTTGATGACATCAGAATCTTTGGAGGATGCTGCACAGGACTGGATACAGACACCGCGGTATCTTATCAGTGGTCAAATGGTGCCACAACACCGACAATAACTGTTAATCCGACAAGCTCAGGCACTTACACCGTGACAGTCACTGACTGCAAAGGGTGTACCTCGACTGATCAGGTCAACATAACGGTTTATCCTCTGCCACAGGCAACCATTAATGGAAATCTCAGCATTTGTACAGGAGGAAGTACATTCCTTACAGCATCCGGTGGTACAACATACACGTGGTCTACCGGGGAGACTTCATCCGGAATTTTGGTCAATCCACCCTCTACCCAAACCTATACAGTCACAGTTTCGAGTGCCCTGGGCTGTACTGCCTCAAGCAGTGTCACTGTGGTCGTACATCCTCTTCCATCCCCTGTGATCAGCGGAGATTTGGAAATCTGCCGTGGTGAGTCTACTACTCTTACTGCCAACGGGGGATTAACCTTTGAATGGAGCACGGGTGCCACAACACCGTCAATTACGGTGAGCCCTACCACATCAACTACCTATCTTGTTATGGCCACAGACCAGTTTGGTTGCCAGCAGTACACGGAGGTTTTGGTAGTAGTAAGGGATCTTCCTGTGCCTTCCATAGTCGGAGATTTAATTTTATGCCTTGGCGAATCGACCACTTTGACCGCAGCCGGGGGTACAAATTATGCTTGGAGCAATGGTTCTTCTTCAAGCAATATCACAGTTACACCGGCATCCACAACTACTTATACAGTTACCGTGACAAACCAATACGGTTGCACCTCAGCCACCTCAGTGACAGTAACCGTTCATCCGTTACCGGTTGTGGTCATCAGCGGCAACAATGCACTCTGTACCGGCACTTCTTCACAATTGACTGCCAGTGGCGGAGTAAGCTATGAATGGAGTACAGGGGCTTCTACAGCTTCGATTATGATAAACCCGGGGCTCACAACGACCTATACAGTAACAGTTACTGATATCAATGGATGTACAGCAACCGGCAGCAGGATGGCGACAGTTTATGGCTTGCCAAACGCTCAGATAACAGGTGTCAAAAAGGTATGCCAGGGCAGCAGTGCTACACTTACAGCTTCGGGTGGAATTGTCTTCCAGTGGAGTACAGGATCAACCAATCCTGAGATTACAGTCAGCCCCTCGGTGACAACCATATACAGGGTCACCGTGACAGACCAGAACGGTTGTACTGGAACCAGTGCCCACATGGTGGTAGTAAACCCCAATCCTACTGTTACCATAAGCGGAACAGATGCCTTTTGCATAGGCGGGAGCACGGCTCTGACAGCCAATGCCTCGGGCACTACATTCTGCGAAGAAGATTGCAGGAATGAATTGTTATTGCAATGGACATTTGACCAATGCAATTCCGAAGGACTGGCAAACCAATTAGATTACAGCGAATTTGTAGCCAACCAGATATCAAACGGAGGATTAACTTCAATCACAGCAACCAACGCATCCAGAAACAGGGGAGACCAATCCTGCACCTTTGACGGCCACGGTGGATTGGGAATATGTTTCGGATCACTCGACTCCTGCGACCCTAACCAGTATGACCCGGAAAACGCATTACGATTTTCAGTCACGGTCAGGCCGAATGAAATCGGAAAAATAACCACCCTGTCCTTCAGGGAACAGTCACCATTGAACTGGGTGACTACCAATGGCTCAACAGGAATAAACAATTATAATGAAAAATACCTGATCAGGGTATACAAGGATGGTGTGCTGATATTTTCACAAAATGACCTTCCTACAGAAAGAACATGGAACACAGAAACCTTTGATTTTTCAGCCCATCCTGAATTTAGGGTTGACCAAGTTTCGACATTTACATTTGAATTATATGGATATTGTATCGTTGATCGGGGCGGTACTCCGGGATGGGAATTGGATGATATCAAGTTGCTGGGTGGTGAGTGCCCCTCCAGTGCGGTAGCATCAAATGTCAGTTATCTATGGTCAACAGGGGAAACAACTGGCACCATAAATGTAACCCCGGACATCACAACTACTTATACTGTCACGGTAACAGATTGCAATGGCTGTTCAGCTATGGCTTCTAAAACTGTGACTGTTTACCCTCTGCCTGTCCCTGCTATTATGGGTAATAATGTCATCTGCAACGGCGAAACAACCACACTCACAGCTTCCGGTGGCACTTCATACTCCTGGAGCAACGGACAAAACACGGCTTCCATTTCTGTGAACCCGGCAGCGACCACAACATACTCAGTCACCGTCACCGATCCCAACGGTTGCTCCGCAGCCACTTCCGTGACCGTGACCGTCAATCCGCTGCCTACACCGTCTATCACTGGTGACAACGTCATCTGCAATGGCGAAACAACCACACTCACCGCTTCCGGCGGAACTTCATACTCCTGGAGCAACGGACAAAATACGGCTTCCATTTCTGTGAGCCCGGCAGCGACCACAACATACTCAGTCACCGTCACCGATGCCAATGGTTGCTCCGCAGCCACTTCCGTAACCGTGACCGTCAATCCGCTGCCTACACCGGCCATCACTGGCGACGACGTCATCTGCAACGGTGAGTCGACAACCCTGACCGCTTCCGGCGGAACTTCATACTCCTGGAGCAACGGACAAAACACGGCTTCCATTTCAGTAAGCCCGGCAGCGACCACAACCTACTCAGTCACCGTCACCGATGCCAACGGTTGCTCCGCAGCCACTTCAACCACCGTGACCGTCAATCCACTGCCTACACCGGCCATCACGGGCGACAACGTTATCTGCAACGGT
>JAGVTV010000179.1 GCA_019136675.1 Bacteroidota bacterium | reverse complement strand
TTATTTGGCTTTGATGAGATATTTATACATATTAGTAATACTGGCAGGGATTAGTCAATCTATCCTTGTTACTACTATGACCCAGGTTTGGGGTGTGGAGTCATTGACTGAAATTTTACAGCAAGAAACCAATTCTCACGAGGAAAAGGAAGCCGAAGGTTATAAAGAAATCGACTTCTTATTGTACAAGAGTAATAATCTGGCTTTGGCTTATGCCATTAGTACCACAGAAAAATCTAATGTCTACATCACTCAGCACCAATTTAAATTAGACAGCGAAAAAAAACTCAGCACCAATTTAAATTAGACAGCGAAAAAAAATTGCCGGATATTCCACCCGAAGTTTAATTTTATAATGTACCCTCCTGAAGTTTCATTTTGAGGGCTCTCAGGATTTTTTTCTAAAGTCTTGTCTTCTGTTTCTGACTTGTTAATCTTTTATGGTTATCAAAGAATCTGATGTGTATGACTTATTTGCATTATAAAATTAATTTTTATGGAGAATAAATTTTTCACAACACAATATATAAAATCAGACTTTGCTTCTGGTTTGGTGGTTTTTCTTGTGGCTTTGCCCCTTTGTCTGGGAATAGCTTTGGCTTCGGGGGCACCTTTGTTTTCAGGGGTTATTGCCGGGATTATCGGAGGCATAGTCGTTGGTTTTTTAAGTGGCTCAAATGTAAGCGTAACCGGTCCTGCTGCAGGCCTCACAGCCATTGTTTTATCAGCAATAACCACCCTTGGAAATTTCCAGCTCTTCCTTACGGCAGTCATACTGGCAGGAATTTTTCAGTTGATTTTGGGCTTTCTGAAAGCCGGTAGTATTTCTAACTACTTCCCCAATAACGTCATAGAAGGTATGCTGGCTGGTATAGGGGTTATCATTTTTCTGAAGCAGATACCTCATGCGTTCGGGTATGATAAAGACACGGAAGGAGATCTTGCATTTGAAGAAAAATCAGGTGGCAACACCTTCAGTACTTTAATGGAATCCATAGACTATATCAGTCTGGGGGCTACCTTTATCACAATTATCTCATTGCTGATATTGATTGTTTGGGATAAATTTCCGGTATTTAAAAAGATTAAATTGCTTCCGGGAGCTTTGGTTGCCGTTATTGCAGGTATTGTTATGAATGAAATTTTTAAAGCCACAGGTTCATCCTTGGCACTGGATACAACCCACTTGGTCAACCTTCCGGTGCTAAATTCTTTAACGGAAATTGGCTCTCTGCTGACCTTTCCTGATTTCAGTGGCATTACAAATAAATCGGTGTGGACGGTAGCCGGCACGCTTGCGATTGTAGCATCTATTGAAACATTGTTATGTATAGAAGCGGGTGACAGAATGGATGTCTACAAACGATACAGCAGTACCAATACAGAACTAAAGGCCCAAGGTGTGGGCAACATTCTTAGCGGTTTGATAGGGGGATTGCCCATGACCTCAGTAGTGGTCCGGACGACTGCCAACATTAACTCCGGAGCAAAATCCAAACTATCGGCAATTTTACACGGTATTTTTTTATTGGTAAGCGTATTGTCCATACCGTCACTGCTAAATAAAATACCTTTGGCTACCTTGGCAGCCATCCTTCTGCTTATCGGATATAAGCTTGCCAATCCTGACAAAGTAAAAAGATTTTGGGACCAGGGCAAGTTCCAGTTTCTGCCGTTTATAGCAACATTGCTCGCAGTTGTATTAACCGATTTATTAAAAGGAGTGGCAATCGGTATGGCAATCAGTATTTTATTCATCCTGATCGGAAACCTCAAAAGGGCTTATTATTTCAGAAAGGAAACCTATCACACCGGCGACATCATTCACATAGACCTTGCCCAGGAAGTATCATTTTTAAACAAAGCTGCCATTAAGTTGACGTTGGGTCACCTTCCGGGCAATAGTACGGTGGTAATCAATGCTGCCCAGTCAGAGTACATTGCCCATGATGTATTAGATCTCATCAGGGAGTTTAAAGAGGTCGGAGGTCCCGAGAGGGGAATCAAAGTTGAGTTGGTAGGATTTAAACAAAAATACAAACTCGAAAATACCCTCGAAGAGAACAGGCACACCTGGATAGAACCCTCAAAATAATAAATATTAAATTTAACAATAATTAAAATAAACCATATGAAAGCTCATAGTGCAGAATCACAATCAACAGTAACTCCTGAAAAAGCCCTCCTGTTTTTGGTTGAGGGAAACCACAGGTTTGTAAATAATCTAAAAACAAACAGAGACCTGCTTCAGCAAGTAAATGATACCCGGGATGGGCAGTGGCCGTTTGCCATTGTATTAAGTTGCATCGATAGCCGCACATCTGCGGAGTTGATATTTGACCAGGGGCTGGGTGATATTTTTAGTGTCCGTATCGCGGGAAATATCCTTAATGATGATATTCTGGGAAGTATGGAGTTTGCCACCAAAGTGGTAGGCTCTAAAATCATTGTAGTTCTGGGCCACTCGAAGTGTGGTGCCGTCAAGGGTGCTTGTGACAATATTAAAATGGGTAACCTTACGACACTACTCAATAAAATACAGCCGGCAGTCAATGAAGAAAAATCAGTAACCGACGACAGGACCAGTAAAAATTCAGAATTTGTAGAGAAGGTAGCGAGCCTGAATGTAAAACTCACTATTGACAGAATCAGAAATGAAAGCCCTATCATCAAAGCAATGGAAGATGAAGGTACCATCAAAATCGTAGGTGGAATGTATGATGTTGATTCCGGAAAAGTAGAATTTTTTACATGATAACCACTTAATACTAAACATTACATCTTGACAAACTTAGCTATATGACAGGTGAGGGAGCCTTTCATTATCTTTAACAGGTAGGTGCCCGGGGTGAGTTGGTCTACCTGTAAGGCAGTGACAGGTGATTGAAGCACATGGGTATCTACCAGTCTTCCTGCCAGGTCGTAAGTCTCTGCATGGTAAATTCGGGTTGGCTCCATATCTTGTATAAATACTCTTAAGGTAGTGGTAGCGGGGTTGGGGCAATTGAATTGGTGTTAAATTTTTGCAAATCCAGTTTATCCTCAGTTTTAATTTGTATTTTTGTATAATGAAGGTGCTTGTACCAAGATTCCTTATTATCCTTTGTCTTTTTTCATTTACCCCACTGCGGGAAATGATTAAAGTTCCTGTTTTGTTTTTTCACTATTTGGAACACCTCAGAGAAGATCCGAACATCACATTTTCGGGTTTTTTAGACATGCACTATATGCATGGCATCGTGTATGACGAAGATTATGCAAGGGATATGCAATTGCCCTTTAAGGTTATAGATTCCGCTGCGATATCAGCCTTTGTTGTGGAGGAGATCAGTATATATGAAAATGATTTTAAAGCTGCAGGCAAACACGGCTCCAAGTCGTTATATGCATTTAATTCTTATGTACAGGACCCCAGGGTCATCGGCATCTTCCACCCCCCGCGTCTGGCATAAACCTTTGATAATGGTGCCGACATTGCTTTAAGCAGGCGGTTATCCAATAAGCATTTAGATCAGGAAGAATATTTCTTTCGGATATTGTTTCTATTCAATAAAAGGTAATATGCTAAGCAAGATCATTGGATTTTCTATCCACAATAAACTGATCATTGGGTTGGCTACGCTCGCACTCGTGGTGTACGGAGTGTATGAAGCCACAAGACTACCCATTGATGCAGTGCCGGACATCACCAATAATCAGGTGCTTGTCATCACTCAGGCCCCCTCATATGGGGCTACGGATATAGAGAGGCTGGTCACTTTTCCCATAGAACAGGCCAATAGCAACATTCCGGGACTCATGGAGATAAGAAGCTTCTCCAGGTTTGGTCTTTCTCTGGTAACTATGGTCTTTGATGATGAGGTGGACGTTTACTGGGCCCGTCAGCAGGTGGCCGAGAGGCTGCAGATGATCCAGGGTACCATACCTCCGGACATCGGCACTCCGGAACTCGGACCCGTCGCCACCGGATTGGGTGAGATCTACCAGTACGTTGTCAAGCCAAAAAAAGGTTATGAATCAAAGTATGACCCCACATCATTGCGTACCATCCAGGATTGGGTCGTCAGACGGCAGTTGCTGGGTGTCAGGGGTGTAGCTGAGGTGTCTTCCTTTGGTGGCAAGCTCCGCCAGTATGATGTACAGGTAGATCCTGCCCGTC
Source organism: Bacteroidota bacterium (assembly GCA_019136675.1). Lineage (GTDB taxonomy): Bacteria > Bacteroidota > Bacteroidia > Chitinophagales > Saprospiraceae > OLB9. Next base: position 10,821 of record JAGVTV010000179.1, on the reverse strand, counting down.
TTCACGCTGCCGGAGTTACCATTTTTGATGTTTTTGATGCCCTCGAAGCCAACAACCAGAATACCGGCGGCGGATATATTGAAAAAAATGCCACTGCACTCTATGTGAGGACGGAGGGTCTTATCGTATCCAAGGAGGACATAGGACGTATTGTGGTCAAATCAAAGGCAGGAGTCCCAGTGCTGATCAGGGACATTGCCCAGGTTGCCGAGGCACATGCAACCAGATACGGAGCTGTAACCTACAATGACGAAGGAGAAGTCGCCGGTGCCGTAGTTATGATGCTTAAGGGAGCCAATAGCTCCGAAGTCATCAAAAATGTAAAAAGCAGAATCGAACAGATCAGAAAGACCCTGCCGGAGGGCGTAGAGATAGAGCCTTTTCTTGACCGTACCAAGATGGTCAATAATGCCATCAAAACTGTGGAAACCAATCTCCTCGAGGGGGCACTGATTGTCATTTTTATCCTGGTAATATTTCTGGGTAATCTCAGAGCAGGATTGCTGGTCGCTTCGGTGATACCTTTGGCCATGTTGTTTGCTATCATCATGATGAATCTCTTTGGCGTGAGCGGCAACCTGATGAGCCTGGGAGCCCTGGACTTCGGCCTGATAGTAGACGGAGCCGTCATCATTGTTGAGGCGGTCATGCACCAGTTCGGGCACAGCAAACATTACCAGGGAATCACCCGGCTCACAAGTCATCAAATGGACACGGAGGTCAAACTCTCTGCCGGCAAAATGATGAACAGTGCCGTATTTGGACAGGTAATCATTCTCATGGTCTACCTGCCGATCTTTGCCCTTCAGGGTATTGAAGGCAAGATGTTCAAACCTATGGCCCAGACCGTAGCCTTTGCCTTGCTCGGGGCCTTTATACTTTCACTGACATATATACCCATGATGGCTACCATCGTGCTCAGCAGGAAAATAAATCACGAACCCAATCTTTCTGACCGCATCATGTCAAAGGTTGAGAGGTTTTTTCAAAAAAATCTGGAGTTTTTTATCCGGATACCACGCCTCACCATCTCAGCAGCCTTCGGCCTGTTTATTTTTGCTTTGTTTGTTCTTTCCCGCCTTGGCGGCGAATTTATTCCTGCCCTGGAAGAGGGAGATTTTGCAGTGGATACAAGGGTGCTTACAGGAAGTAATCTCAACACCACAGTAGAATTTACCCAAAAAGCAGCTTCCATTTTGCTGGACAGGTTTCCGGAAGTAGAAAAAGTGGTGACCAAAATAGGTAGCGGTGAGGTGCCTACCGACCCCATGCCCATGGAAGCCAGCGATATGATGGTTATACTGAAGGATAAGAAGGAATGGACCTCTGCCAAATCTTTTGATGAGCTTGCTGCAAAAATGGGCAAGGAGTTGCAGGATGTACCTGGTATTACTGCGGGATTTCAGTATCCTGTTCAGATGAGGTTTAATGAGTTGATGACAGGAGGCAGACAGGATGTGGTATGTAAGATCTTTGGCGAGGACCTGGATACCCTCGCAGGATATGCTGCCAAATTAGGAAGTCTTGTCAGGACAGTAGAAGGGGCAGAAGACCTGTATGTAGAGGCAGTGACAGGTGTGCCTCAGGTTATCATCAGGTATGACAGAGACGCCCTGGCCAGATACAATGTTTCGGTGGCAGAGGTGAATAAAGTTGTTAATACAGCTTTTGCCGGCCAGAGTGCGGGACTTGTGTTTGAGGGAGAGCGTAGGTTTGACCTGGTAGTAAGACTCAGACCGGATCTGAGGACCAGCCTTGATGATGCCGGCAATCTGCTCATCCCCGTAAAAGGAGGTGTACAGATACCTCTGTCCAGACTGGCTGATGTGGACATCAAGGACGGACCAAACCAGGTGCAGCGTGAAGACGCAAAAAGGAGAATCGTCGTAGGCTTTAACGTGAGGGGCAGGGACGTACAAAGCATTGTCAATGAACTGGAATCAAAGGTGACACAGCAGATTAAACTTCCGCCAGGCTATTATGTGACCTATGGCGGTGCCTTTGAAAACCTCAACAAGGCAAAATCCAGGCTGATGATAGCTGTCCCCGTGTCATTGATCATGATCTTCATCCTGCTGTTTTTTGCATTTAATTCGATAAGACAGGGCTTGCTCATATACAGTGCCATCCCGCTCTCGGCAGTAGGGGGTATACTTTTCCTTGCCATGCGTGGCATGCCGTTCAGTATCAGTGCAGGAGTAGGGTTTATAGCCTTGTTTGGTGTAGCTGTGCTAAACGGTATCGTGCTGATAGCGGAGTTTAACAGACTTAAGGCCGAAGGCTGGAAAGACCTCAGGAAGATCGTGCTTATGGGTACCAAGATCAGACTCAGGCCGGTGCTGATGACAGCCTTTGTGGCATCCTTTGGTTTTTTACCCATGGCTTTGAGCAATGGTGCCGGAGCCGAGGTGCAGCGTCCGTTGGCTACCGTTGTCATAGGGGGGCTCATTGTGGCAACATTCCTGACTCTCGTAGTTCTACCGGTTTTGTATATCATATTTGAAAGCCGGTCAGATGAGAAAGAGGACCTTACGGAATTGGAGTATCATTCAAAAAATTGAAAAAGTAAAATAACATGGAATTTAACAGATCAATAAAAGTTAGCTTGCTTTTCGCAATAGCGGTGACATCGTTGTTTGTAAGTCCCGGTGCGGGCCAAAAAAACGTCACTCTTAAGGAAGCCGTTGACATAGCCCTGGAGAACAATCTGAAGGTAAAATCTGCAATATTAAAGGAGAAATACAGGCAAGCCATGGTGAATACTTCGGCTGCTATGCAACCGCTTTCAGTGAGCACCACACTGGGGCAGTTTAACAGTGCCTATTTTGATACAGGAATTGGCCTGAGCCAGACTTTTTTATTACCCAAAGTATACAGGGCAAAAAAGGAAGCAGGACTTGCCGATGTACGCACCGCAGAATTCCTGACCAATCTCACTGGGGCGGAGCTAAAAAGGGAACTGGAAGACCATTTTGATGTTTTTGGCATGCTCCAGGCACGGAAGATCCTTCTCGTCCAGTTGGACAGTATATACTCAGCTATGGAAGCCAAAGCAAAGGTCAGGTGGGAAAAAGGTGAATCAGACATCCTCGAACACCTGACAGCCCGCAGACAAAGAGATGAAGTCAGGCGACAGCAGGAATTGTTGTCAGGAGAGTCAGCAGCCCTCCTTATTTCGTTTAACCTGCTGCTTAATGCTCCTGAGGGCCAGTATCAGCCTGAAGTGGGAGATTACCGGCCTGTCGCAGTCGATATCCCCGTTACAGACGGATGGTTAGCAGGCCATCCTGAAGTGTTGCTCGCCGAAGAGGAATGGAAAGCCGGTGTGGCCAGGACAAGCGTAGAAAAGGCTGCCAGGTTGCCGGGCATTACTGCCGGGTATCAAAACCTCAGTATCAGAGGCACCGGTGCCGACAATAAAGTGTATACAGCTGCCCACAGATTTAGCAACTTTCAGCTGGGAGTGTCCGTGCCCATATTCCGTAAGGGCATCAATGCCGGAATCGAGGCTTCGAGGGCAGCAGAAGATATTTTGTCCAATCAGCTGGAAACAACACGTAATCAAATCGCCGGAGATTACAATAAATGCCTTGATCTGTACAGGGTAGCCTACCGTTCACTCCTTGAATACGAACAGGGATCTTTGCGTGATGCTGCCACCATTATGCAGGTCAGTAGTCAACGGCTTGCCTCCGGGGCTATCAACTATCTGGAGTATGTACAGCTGACCACTTTGGCCACAGATATCAGAGCCAGGCACATTGACCTGATACGCACAGTAAATACCAATGCTGTCAGACTACATTATCTTACCAATCAATTTAAATTTTAAAAAAATGAATTTGATATATCAGAATATAAAAACAACTTATCTCCTATTGGCGGCTGCCATATTTCTGGTCAATTGCAAAGCCAAAGGACCTGACCAAGTGGAAAAAGATGCGGGGATGAGTGAAAGCAGTGTTCAACTCACGGAGGCCCAGGCAATCCATGCCTCTGTTGAAACTGTGGTCCCCGAAATGACCACACTGAGCAATACACTGTCTCTCAATGGAAAACTGGAGGTCATGCCGGAAAATATAATTTCGGTAAGTACTCCGATGGCCGGGTTTGTAAAAGGTATCAGAAAGTCCTCCGGTGTCAGCGTCTCCAGGGGTGAGGAACTGTTTCGGTTGGAGGATGCGGGCCTTATTCAGTTGCAACAGGATTATCTCTCGTCATCAGCCGGCCTCGGATATGCCCGCAGGGAACTGGAGAGACAGAAAGAACTGAAAGCCACGCAGGCTGCCAGCGAAAAGGCATTTCTTCAGGCTGAAGAACATATGACCTCACTGCTGATAACTTCCAGGTCACTGGCAGAAAAACTGCGTTTGCTCCACATCGATCCCTCCACTGTATCACCTGAAAGGATCTTGTCTTCGGTAGCCGTCAGAGCTCCTGAAAGCGGGACCATTACAGGGATTTATATCAACACCGGCAAGTATGTCCAGCCGGGTGATGAACTGATGAAGATCTTTGCCCGGAAAGGGGTGAAGCTTATGCTCTCAGCTTATGAAAAAAACCTTCCCTACATCAGCAAGGGACAAAAGATAATGGCAAAGCCATCCGCAGGTGGCCGGGAAACATATACCGGTAAAGTGGAGCAGGTGATCGGGGACATCGATGCCAATGGCCTTGCCAGGGTGGTTTGTTCTTTGGATTTGCCTTCATCGGTACAGATACCGGGTACTTATTTCTCAGCACAAGTGGAAGCGGCTGCCCACAGCGGTTGGACAATTCCTGAGGAAGCCCTGGTCCGTCATGAAGGCAAACAGTTCGTGTTTATCGAAAAGCCTAACAAGTCTTATGAATTGGTGGAAGTAGAACCCGGCGAACATGAAAACGGACGCATTCAGATTCATAACGGAGAAATGCTGAAAGGCAGCAGGATTGTGTCCAAAGGAGCCTACACATTGCTGATGAAGATGAAAAATGTGGGCGATTAAAAATATTTTTACCAAGAACTTTTGTTGTACATATATAAGTCTAAAGTTATGAAAATCAGGTTTTTTATTTGGATAGTATGGACATTTGTTTTTCTTCAGGCCCGTTCGCAGGATATAAGTATTGTCCTTAAATCCACACAAATTGAGGGACTGGGAGGGATTCAGTCCTATGCCCGGGGAGAATGGCAGGGCTATTGGTTTATTTTCGGTGGGCGGCTGGACGGTCTTCATTTGAGAATGCCTTTTGCATCCTTTGACGTCGCAGGCCATAACAATCAGATTCTGATGGTTTCGCCTGCTGATAATGAGGTCCTGAAAAGGCCGCTGACGGAGCTGCCCACCCTTCTTGGTGAGCAACTCAGCAGTACCAATATGCAATTCTACCAGGTAGGCAAGTACCTCTACATCACGGGAGGATATGGATACAGCAACTCATCAAATGACCATGTAACATACCCGTACCTGACTGCTGTAGATCTCGAAAAGCTTTTTACAAACATCAAAAGCGGTACATCCATAAATTCTGCCTTCCGTCAGGTCAGTCATGCCGGATTTGAAGTGACGGGTGGTTACATGGGCCGTATTGGAGAGGAATTTTACCTTGTCGGCGGCCAGAAATTCAGGGGTCGGTATAATCCTATGGGCCCTGGCCATGGTCCGGGATTTGAACAGCAATACACAGATGCCATAAGGAAGTTTCGCATAAACGATGACGGCCAGAATATTGCTGTAACAGACTACCAGGAAATAAAAGACCCTGCCTTATTTCACAAAAGGGATTATAACATGCTGCCACAAATCATGCCTGACGGCAGTGAAGGGCTTACTGCATTTTCAGGTGTTTTCAGGACGGATGCAGACCTTCCTTTCCTTAATTGTGTTAATATTACACCGCAGGGTTATGCTGAGCAGCCTTCATTTAACCAGTTGTTTAACCATTACCATTGTGCACATGTACCATTGTACGACAGTATTTCAGGGGAGATGCACAACGTTTTTTTTGGCGGTATTGCTCAGTTTTACATGTCAAACGGCACCCAGATCAAAGATGACAATGTGCCATTTGTAAGGACAATAGCCGATGTCGTCAGAACCCGGGACAACAAGATGAAGGAATATGTGCTGGACGTTGAAATGCCTGGTTATCTTGGTTCGGGTGCAGAATTTTTTATCAGTGATGACATAGCCCTTACGAGCAATGGCGTGGTCAGGATGAATACTCTGACCGGCGATACCGTTTTGCTTGGCTATATTTTTGGGGGCATTGCAAGCACAGGGAAAAACATCTTTTTCTCCAATACAGGATCACAGAGTTCAGCGAGTTCAAATATTTATAAAGTTTACCTTGTCAGAGGTACAGGAAGTTTTACCGGTGAGACATCCCAAAATTTTACTAATTTGACTGTTTATCCAAATCCGGTAACCGGCGTACTTAGTGTATCCTTTTCCGTGCAAAATTATTCAGAAGCAGAAGTGTCTGTGCTCGATGAAATGGGACGAATCGTCATGGAAGATACGCTTGGCCGACTGGTGCCGGGTAACCATTCTTACAGAAAAAATTTAGAAAATTTTCCACAAGGTACCTATTTGCTTAAGCTTGGAAGTGGTTCGGAAAGCGTAACCGTAAGGTTCCAGATAAAATAAAACCCGTACTGTTTAAAAAAATTAAACTAAATGAAGATTCAAAGTATTCAGACGGAAGTTGACGCCTGTTTTCTGTATGACGTTCTGGCCAGAAATGAAAAAGACCCGGCGGTTTCAGAGGTGTTCAGGCAGATGAGTGAGATTGAAAGAGGTCACGCACTGGCCTTTTTGAAAAAAAGTAATTTATCATCCGATCCTTTTCCGGCACCTTCAGGGAGGGCAAGGGTATTGGCCAGGATAGGCAAGTTGTTTGGTTATGACTACGTGCTGGGTGTCCTTATGGATACGGAAAAGAGTTTGTCCTATGCCATTTCATCCGGCAGAAAAAAAGCCGGGGATACCAGGTCAGCGGTCTCGGATAATTCACATGTCACCATTTTAAAAAATATCCTGGAGCATCACCCGGAAATATCCGGTTCTCAACTTACCCGTTTTGAAAAAAGGCACAGGTCCGTGGGAGGAAATGCACTCAGGGCTGCAGTTTTGGGAGGCAATGACGGACTCGTGTCCAATTTCAGCCTCGTTATGGGAGTTGCAGGTGCCACCCAGGGCAACGACGAGGTACTCCTGGCAGGTATTGCAGGTTTGCTGGCAGGGGCATTGTCTATGGCACTGGGAGAATGGATTTCTGTCAAGAGTTCTCAGGAGCTTTACGAAAACCAGATGGCCGTCGAGATGGAGGAACTGGAAGTCAACCCGGAAGGCGAAAAAAAGGAACTCGCCCTCATCTATATGTCCAAAGGCATTCCTGCAGGACAGGCAGCCCAGATGGCAGATGAAATCATGAAAGACAAGGGAAAGGCCCATGAAATGCTGGTGAGGGAAGAGTTGGGAATCAATGCCGAAGAGTTGCATGGGTCGGCTATGGAGGCGGCACTTACTTCCTTTTTCCTTTTTGCGGTAGGTGCCATCATACCTGTGGTTCCCTTCCTGTTTATGACGGGGATGAAGGCAGTGATCCTTAGTACTGTGGTAAGTGCCATAGGACTCTTCCTGATAGGGTCGGCCATAACCTTGTTTACAGGCAAAAGCATTTGGTTTTCAGGTTTTCGACAGGTGGTTTTTGGGCTGGCAGCAGCAGCCATTACATTTGGCATCGGAAAACTCATAGGAGTGCAGGTAGCTGGGTAAATAGCGGTGCTTTAAAGATATATGGAAACACTTACCCATCTTTTTATTACAGCTACCATACTTGGAGTTGCTGTTTTTACAGCACACAAAATGTCCTGGCTAAATCCCACAGGGGCACTTGCAGCATGGCTCGTAGGCTTCTGCATAGTATGGGCGGGAGGTTGGTTGTTTCTGGTTCCCATGCTTGTGTTTTTTCTGGCAGGTAGCCTGAGTGGGTTGCTTCATAATAAAACTTCTCAAAAAACCGGAAGAAACGCCGTCCAGGTGCTGACAAATGGCGGTGTAGCAGTCCTCAGCCTCATTCTGTGGAAGATTACCGGTGAAGCAACTTTTATGACCTGTTACTTTGCATCCGTTTCCATCAGCCTCACGGATACCGTCAGCGGAGATATTGGTATGGCGGGCGGCAGAGTGCCTTATGACATCATTTCACTCAAGCCCGTGGAGCCGGGTTTGTCGGGAGGTGTAACATTTACCGGCACTGCCGGTGGACTGGGTGTGTCGGTATTATACAGCTTGTTGTGTTATTTTATTTTTGACATCAGGATGACGGAGATGTACATTATTGGTGTATGCGGTATGGCGGGAATGATCACAGACAGTCTGCTGGGCAGCTTGTACCAGGCTAAATATCTGGACAGCGGCCATATTACCGATTCTCCGGAAAATCAGGCCGTCCTCGTCAGAGGCCGCAGGTGGATGACAAACGAGATGGTTAATCTGGTGTCAAATCTGCTCCTCACGGCATGTACCATGGCTGTAACCTATACCCTCATTTGACCAAATGCACGAATTTTCGTATTTTTGCAAAAATTTTGTTTGGCTCCATGAGTAAAAAAGGCAGGGTTCTTGTGGCGATGAGCGGCGGTATAGACAGTACGGTGGCTGCCATGATGCTGCATGAGGAAGGGTATGAAGTGGTAGGTATAACCATGAAGACATGGGATTATGCCAGTGCCGGAGGCAGTAAGAAGGAGACAGGCTGCTGCTCCCTGGACTCTATCAATGATGCCCGCCAGGTTGCTGTTAATATGGGCTTTCACCATTTTATCATCGACATCAGGGATGAGTTTGGGGATTATGTGATTGACAATTTTGTAGAAGAGTACCTGGCAGGCCGTACACCCAATCCGTGTGTTCTTTGTAATACTCACATAAAGTGGAGTGCACTGCTCAAACGGGCAGATGCCATGGAATGCGAATTTATAGCTACCGGCCACTATGCTGTAATAAAGGAGGACGAAGGCAGATATTTTATTTCCAAGGGTAAGGATGACCGCAAGGACCAGAGTTATGTGCTGTGGGGATTATCTCAGGAATGTCTGCAAAGAAGCCATTTTCCGCTGGGCGGGTATACCAAGCCTGAGATTCGTCAGATGGCAAGAGATTTTGGATACGAGGAGCTTTCAAAAAAAGCCGAAAGCTATGAGATATGTTTTGTGCCGGACAATGATTACAGGGGTTTCCTCAAAAGGAGGGTGCCTGGACTGGAAGAGCAACTTAAAGGCGGCCACTTTGTCAATGCAAGTGGGGATATCTTGGGCAGCCATGAGGGATATCCATTTTATACAATCGGACAGCGAAAAGGACTGGGCGGAGGATTTAAAACACCTATGTTTGTCACCGAGATCAGGCCAGAGACAAATACAGTGGTACTGGGTGAGGTGGATGACCTGATTCGTAACGGAATGAGGGTAGGTCAACTCAATCTTATGAAATACGGGCACATTGCTGACGGGCAGGAAGCAGTCACTCAAGTCAGGTACAATGACCCGGGTACCATGTCTTCACTTAAGATGGATGGCGGATCGGTATATGTTGATTTTTATGCCCATGTGCGGGGTATTGCACCGGGACAATCAGCCGTATTTTACGAGAACGATGACGTAATAGGAGGTGGGATAATACTGTCAGGGACAATTTCGCCGGACTGAGCAGACTAACATAATAAAAAAGTATTAGGGTCGTTAATGGAAGACTAAATATCTGATATGCACAATAATAAATATAAAATTTTCAGGTCAGGTTTAATGCTGCTGGTATTGTTGAGCGTTCTTTCCTGCAAAAAAGAGACAGAGATGCTTGATGAAAGTACCTTTGGGTATGACTTTTTTCCTGTAGCAACGGGCAAATCGTGGACTTATGCTTCTGACAGCATCATTTATGACAATGGCGGAGCCAAAAGAGATACCTTCAGGTCGTTTATCCGGGAGGAAATCGGAGAAAAGTTTCTGGACGAGGAGGGACATCCGGTATTTAAAGTCTACAGGTTTTTCAGACGAAACCAAAACGAAGCCTGGACTAGGATCAATACATGGACCACGGAAGTGGATTCGGCACGGGCTATTCGTACTGAAGAAAATTTGAAGTTTGTAAAGCTTGTTTTTCCGGTTAAGAAAGGTCTCCGATGGGATGGCAATGTATTCATAGATGAGGACCTCAGGATAGAAGTTGCCGGCGAATCCATCGAGCCATATAAAAACTGGAAACACAGGATGGAAGAAATAGATGAGGTATATACCTACAAGGGAGCAGGCATTCCTTCCATAAGGGTAAATCTCGTGGATGATTCATCCATTATTGACAGGAGGAAAGTAACAGAATATTATGGAAAAGGCCTGGGTCTGGTACGCAAAGAAATGATGATCCTGGATTCTGATGGCTCAAAACCCGGTGACCCCTGGGAACAAAAGGCACAGAAAGGCTTTATCCATACCCTGACCCTTATCGACCACAACTGATGCTGCGTCAGAAATACGTTTGCATAGGAAGATTTATTAAACCCGTTGGTACCACAGGAGAGATAAAAACGGAGATTGATGACCAGTATTGGGACGATTTTGTCAATACTGAGCACTTTTTTGTCAGGGAGCGTGGCAATTATGTTCCGCTTTTTATTGAGGACGTCAGGGAATCTAACTACCTTCTGGTAAAGGTAGAAGACATCGAAAGCCCTGAGCAGGCTGCCTCCCTTGGTCAGAAAGATATTTTTCTAAGAGAAAAGGACCTCACGTCTGACACTTCCCGTAAAACCATGGAAAAACAAGGTCTTGAAGGCTAC
>JAGVTV010000129.1 GCA_019136675.1 Bacteroidota bacterium | reverse complement strand
TATCAAACAGAGCTTTTGCTGCACTATGAAGTGCCGTATGAATCGAGAGGTTCACGTACGGTTCTGAGAGAGGCTTAGGGGTGAAATTCCCCCTTACCTACTCGACTTTTTTCAATACAATTTTACTCTTGTGAAAATCTGTTAAGAACTGTCATAGCGACTTCTGCGTCTTTTCTGTCAACAAAAATATGGTCGTGATAATAACCGGCAACTACATTACAACTAATTTTTTCATTAGTTAGTGCTTTTGAAAAAGCTGCTGTTAGACCAACAGCTTCCAAAGATGAATGTACTGTTAATGTAATCCAAGACGCAATAAATGTGTAGTTAAGTTGAAGTTTATCGGCAAATTGTTTTTCTACAACAATTGTAAATCCTTCAACTTCTCTAAAAAATAAAATAATTTTAGTGAAGTCAATTTCATTCAAGTTTTTTGTTGTACAAAACACATAGTCGCCAACATTTAACGTTGGCTTCATTGTTTTTAATAATTTATCTAAATCTTTTTCTCCTGTCATTTTTTACGGCGTTAGAAATATGTTATTAATCCGAAAGCTGAAACAATTGTCCAACAACCTTCAAGAATTACAAATGGAAAATATTTTAGAAGTACAGAGGCAAAACAAGCTATTCCTGCTCCTGATATATTTAATAGTAAGTAAATCAGGCTGTCTTTTTTAATTATGTCTCTTAGGTTCAGAAAATAAGCAACTAATAATGTTGTTACTCCAATAAATCCTATCAAATCTGTTTGTGTCATTACGGTTTCATTTATACTTGCCGCCTACGTTTTGCAGCTACCCGAAGGGCGGGAATTTTACCACTCCCGATTATTATCGGGATGATTTGAAAAACTAAACTTCCATTAACCAAAAAACTGTCTTTGGAACACGAAACCCCGCCTTTTAGGTAGGTGCTGTTAGCGGGTCGTGCTTCTCTCTTTGTCCAAGTCATAGGTTTATTGTTTGATGAGTTTGTAGCTATAGAAACCTTGATTTGTTTGAGCTTGTATAAAATACATTCCTTTCAGGTAGTTTGAAAGGTCAAGCTGACATTCGGTTGTTTCTTTTGTTATCTGACCTTGCAAGTTGTAAACTTTAATATTTTGAATAGTTTGATTTGGTATTTTAATATTGACAATGCCATTTGTTGGATTCGGGTAAACTGTAATAAGTTTTTCAGTAATTGTGCTTTCATTAAGTCCGACAGGGTTATTTATTAAGTTGGAAAGTAGCTGAATGGAAACTTGAAAAGCTTGGGCAGGGATTTGATTAATAAGAACACAAATGATTATTCCTGTTGCAGTGTCATATACCATAGAGGAATTATATCCACCCCATATAGTTCCACCGTGTTGCCATACCGTTCTGCCTAGCATATTTGTGTTGTAAAGTCCAATTCCATAATTGCCTGAACCAACAAATGTAGTCAGCTCATTAAACGAGTATTGATTCAATACCTGACCATTCATAAGTGCATTATACCATTGTACCATTTCTCCTGATGTCGAATACATAGCACCCGCTGACCATGCAACACTATTTAGTGCCTTTCTTGATGTTGAAAATTTGTCTACCCCGCCTTGCCATGGATGGGCTATAGTATAAAGAACGCTGTCATATACACCTAAAAATGTGCTGTCAAGTTGCAGTGGAGAAAGAATACTATCTCTTAGCAGTTGACCAAAACTTTGCCCTGTAGCACTTTCAGCAACCATGCCTGCTAGAATATAATTTGTATTACAATAATTCCAACTACTCCCAGCAGGAAACAACGGAGGACCAACCCAAGTCATTACTTCTGTTGGTGTGAAAATGCGATTAGGGTTTGTTAAAATTGAGTCCGGATATCCAATACCATTATTTACATCTGCCAAACCGCTTGTATGATTGAGAAGTTGACGTATAGTTATATTAGGGTTAACGTTGTTAAAATTTGGCACATATTGATAAATTGAGTCGTCAAGATTAATTATATTGTTTTCTGCTAATTTTAGAAGTAGAACTCCTGTAAATAGTTTTGTATTACTGCCTATTCCAAATTCCATGTCGGAAGTGATAGGAAAGCCGGTATGTGAAATTCCTGTCACACCTTTCCAAGTTCCAACTCCAGGGTAAATAATACATGCAGAAATTCCTTTTAGATTACCTGCAATTCTAATACTGTCAATTTTGTTTTGCAGTTTACTTGCTAAAATAGGGTCAAACGTCTGTGCATTGACAATAAATATCAAACTCGAAAGAGTTATTAATATGCTACATATTTTTTTCATTTCTTTCATTACATTCATTAGACCTTCAATTTTCTGTCAGGTTTAATTGTGTTTATTTTTTAGCATGCCCACTAACTTGTTTATATACACTACAAATCTATCTACCCATCATGGTTTTTGCAAGTTTTTGGGCTACTTCTTTATTTATGGGTATCGGTCGGGGGGGACTACTTTATAAAAAGAGTGAGGGATAGGAGCGGGCATACTGATGGCACATCAGGATAAAGCGGATAGCCCGACCCTGACGTCTGGGTGCGGCCCGCATGGTGCAGATGCAACGTCAGGGGCACTCCCAAAAAAACCAAAATTACAATGCCTGGATGATGTCGTACTGGGTCAGAACAATAAGGTCTCCGGAGAGGTCCTTAGCGATGACGGCAGGCGTATTTTTTGATATGTACTTGTTAAGATCGCGGACTGGCAGTTCGGGATTGACGACCGGAAACGGAGCCGCCATTATCTCTGATACTTTTTTCTCTGAGTTCTGGAGCGGATTGTTCAGGATAAATTCCAGGATGGTACTTTCTGTTACGGAGCCTTTGATCTCCTCCCCTGACAGGACCGGAAGCTGGGAGATGTCGAGGTCTTTCATGAGTTTGAGTACGTTTTTGACGGATTCGCTGTCCTGAACGGAGATGAATTTCCTGTCCCTTTTGGAGAGGATGAGGTCGCGGACGCGGAGTTCGCTCTCCAGAAAGCCCCTCTCCCGCATCCAGTCGTCATTGTACAGCTTGCCTACGTATCTGCTGCCATGGTCGTGGAATAGGATGACTACGACATCGTCTTTTTTCAGTTTGTCTTTCATCTGCAGGAGGCCTGCCAGTGCTGAGCCGGCACTGTAGCCGAGGAGGAGTCCTTCTTCGCGTGCCAGCCTGCGGGCGGCGAGGGCGGCGTCTTTGTCGGTGACCTTTTCGAAGTGGTCGATCAGGCTGAAGTCCACGTTTTTGGGCAGGATATCCTCTCCGATGCCCTCGGTGATGTACGGGTAGATCTCCTTGCGGTCAAAAATGCCTGTCTCGTGGTATTTTTTAAAAACGGATCCGTAGGTGTCAATGCCCCAGACCTGTACGGCAGGGTTTTTTTCCTTCAGGTATCTGGCTACACCTGACACGGTACCTCCTGTGCCTACACCTACTACAAAATGGGTGATTTTACCATCGGTTTGATTCCATATCTCCGGGCCCGTGGATTCGTAGTGTGCCTGGCGGTTGGACAGGTTGTCGTACTGGTTGAGCCAGACGGAATTGGGTATCTCCTTACTCAGTTTTTCAGCTACGGAATAATAGGACCTTGGGTCGTCGGGTTCGACATTGGTCGGGCAGACGATAACTTCGGCACCGACGGCCTTGAGCATATCGATTTTTTCCTTGCTTTGCTTGTCAGAAGTAGTAAAAATACACTTGTAACCCTTGACGGCGGCGGCGAGGGCTATGCCCATACCTGTATTGCCGGAGGTGCACTCGATGATGGTGCCCCCGGGTTTTATGCGTCCGTTTTTTTCGGCATCATCTACCATCTTGAGAGCCATGCGGTCTTTGGTAGAGTGGCCGGGATTGAAGGTCTCGATTTTTCCGAGCACGAGGCAGGGTAGGCCTTCGGTTACTTTATTGAGTTTGACCATGGGGGTATTGCCGATGGTCTCCAGAATATTATTTCTGTAATCCATAATCTGATTTGGTAAGGGTGTAAAAAACAGGCTGCAAAGGTAACAAAATATATGTTACCCCTGTCATGCCGGAGGATAGGGCAAGGTAAAAAAACAGAAACCGGTTTTACAATTATTGTCCCTGTGCCGGTGGCGGAGATTGTGGCTGTGATTCCTGCTGCTTTATGCTGTCCATGGCTTCTACGGTTTTGTCCCAGAAACTCTTGAATACAGGCTTCAGCGACTCAAACACTGCCTTGCCTTTTTCAGGCAGAGGCTCCAGAAAAGGATAGGTGATGGAAGCGGCTTTGGTATCCGGGTTGAGCACGTTGAGGCTGTTGATGAGCCATAGACCCAGGCTTAGCAGGTAGGCGAAAAACAGTCCCTGGAGGGCACCACCGGCCAGCTTATTGATAAAATTGATATTTATAGCTTCCAGCAGTGATTCCAGCTTTTTGCCGACAAAACGTATCAGGGCCATCACGGCTATAAATGTGATCACCACCCCCAGCAGGAAGGTGATGGCAGGGCTGGTTTTGATAATATCCTGAAGAAGGTTAATGACAAACGGAGACAATTTAAGGGCTGCCAGGATGCCTATCACTACCGAGAGGCTGTCGAAAACAGTTTTGATAAGGCCCCTTGAATATCCGAGATAAAACCCAAGGGCAATAACAATGGCTACGATGAGGTCAAGAAGCATGGTGAAGGTTTGTATTTTGGTACAATGATAAAACTAATCGTCCATTGTTTGACGAAAAAATAGCCAAAAGTTACCCTAATCCGGACCAAACAGCTTAAAAACAGCAAAAACCTGCCATAAATGTACCGTTAAAGTTTTTGTAAGAACAGGGGCAGGTATGTAGCCTGTGGCCACTTTTTTTTTACCTTTGTCCTGTAAGCATGTATCATCCCGGGATGAAGAAAATAGATAAGCTGATCTCCACATCTTTTATAGGACCGGCAGTGCTGTCGTACTTTGTGGCTACGTTTGTGCTTATCATGCAGTTTCTCTGGAAATATATTGATGAGATACTGGGCAAGGGACTTTCTATCCTGGAGATGTCAGAACTGATATTTTATTATGCTGTCACGCTTATTCCCATGGCTGTGCCGATTACTGTTTTGATCAGTTCGGTTATGGTCTTTGGCGATATGGCAGAAAAATACGAATTGTCCAGCATGAAGTCGGCTGGCATCTCACTCCTGAGAATCATGGTGCCCGGCATTGTGGTGGCTTTATTTATTTCCCTTTTTTCGCTGGTAGCGTCTAATTACCTCAAACCTGCTTCCCTCCTCCAATTTAACAAACGGTTTATAGCCATACGCAAGCAAAAGACGGCCCTGGCCATTGAAGAGGGGATTTTTAATTCTGCCTTTGGCGAAACCGTGATAAGGGTCAACAAGATTGATAAGGATAAAAGGGGCATCCACGATGTGCTCATTTACGACCATACACCCAGCGATAAAAGCCTGACGGGTTTGCTTTCTTCCAAAGGGGGGGAGATGTATACCGTGGAAGATGGTCGATTTTTTGTCATGAAACTCGACACAGGCACCCAGTACAGGGAGCTGGAGAAAAAGCAACAGCTCGGGTCAGGGAAGAGGGAACTTCCTTTCATGAGGATCTATTTTGACGAATGGACCAAGACATTTGATATGAGCCAGTTTGATCTGGAGGAGGGACTGCTCAATTTCAACAGGAACCGGGAGGACATGATGAACACTGTGCAGCTCCTGAAGTCTATCGACTCTTTTCGCACCCATGTGACCGAAAACCGCCAAAAGATAAGCTCGAGGATGGACAATTTTCTGGCCGGGAATGTCAAGCAATTTTCAGAATCATCTCCTGTCACGGGCAGTGCCATACCTTCCAACATTGTAAATAAGGAGAGGGAGATACCACAGGTAGTCAGGAGATCAGTGGGGGATGCGGATTCCCTCAGGGTGCGGGACTCCCTCAGAAAGGTAAAAGAAGCTATGGTACGTGCTGTCACCGGCGGTAATATGCCTAAAAAAACGGAGCCGGCCATACAAAAAACTACAAGTCAGAAACCATCTGTTATACCTCCGGCTCCTCCGCTGCCCATCCCAACTAAAAAGCTCGTGAAACAAAAGAAGGGGCTGGAAACTCGCAAACTGAGACATTTTAGTGAGACGATCGACTCAGCTGATTTCAGGGATGTAATGGTAAGGGCCCAGTCTGATCTATCGAGGGACAGGGACGAGATCCTCAACACCCGCTCGGTCAACTCGGACCTTATCCGATCTTATGAAAAGTATATGTTACGCCTCAACCAGCAGTACAGCTGGGCCATGGTATGTATCGTGTTTCTGTTTATCGGGGCACCATTGGGTAGCATAATACGCAAGGGAGGCTATGGATATCCGATGCTGGTAGCGATTCTTTTTTATATGATCTTCATTATCTCTACCATATTTGGCGAAAAGCTGGTTAAAAACGAAACCATGGGCGGACTGCTGGCTGCGTGGCTGCCCTGCCTGCTGCTGATCCCGTTTGCCATCCTGCTTACATTTTTGGCTCTGAGGGATACAAAAATGAATATTTCATTTCCAAAAACCTGGATTCAGGCCCTGGTAGACAAGAAAAATAATTCTGCCGGGAAGCAGACTGTGTAATTTGTTTTAACAAATAATATTTGCGTTCCTAATTGAGCAGTAGCTTAAATCAGAATAATATCGCAAAACATTAAATTAGAATAATAGGAAATATTGAAAACCATCTTGCTGCGGGTGGCAAAAGAGAATGGGTCGGGTTTATATTTTTTTATGCCTTCTTAATCAAAAAGTTTAATTTTTATATCTTGTGCTGCCAATTGCCTTTGCATTTGCCTGTATTTTTAGATTCATAAAAAATCAGTTGATAATGAACCACTTTTACAGAGTTGTTTTGTTTTGTATTTTTTTGATGCCTGTGATGGCTTTTTCACAGATTACCGTGACCATTTTTGAAGACTTGAATGGTAATGGTGTTCTGGATGCAGGGGAACCTGGAATCGGAGGTTTGACACCTCAATTATTTTTTGACCAGGATAATGATGGTCTGACTGCCGAATTTAACACCGGTATCGTACCTACTCAGCCCATGGTTGGAACCTATGATTTTGCCGTCGTGTCAAATGGATTATATCAGGTCGTTTTTCAAAGTACATTCGGAGCCTATTATATTCTGAATCCAGCCGGGGGAATCTCACCACTAATAAATTATCCGTCACAAAATTCTGCCATAGCAGGATACATCAGGCCAGGCCAAATCAGTGGAATTGCTTGGATTGACAATAATGGAGATGGTTTAAGAAATGACCCTGCAGTTTTACCCGGAACGACAATAACTTTAACTACTAATATCGGGGGTCCAGTGACTGATTTATTTGGAAATCCTGTGAATCCGGTTGTTACCGGGCCTGGTGGTACCTATCAATTTTTAAACCTATTACCTGGTCTTTATAAATTGACTTTTACCCCACCTGCTGCAGTGCCACCCTATTATAGTACTACCTACAATGCAGCCGGTGGGAGTGATGAAGCCACTGATGTTTCTAACGATTCAGATGTAAATCCTGCAAATGCAAATATGACTTTTGATCTTTTAATTATTTCAAATAAGGTTATACAAAACATTGATGGAGGATATTATCAGCCCGGTTCTATTGGTAATTTAGTTTGGAAAGATTCAAATGGAAATGGTGTCAATGATGCTGGCGAGATGGGTATAGCTGGATTTACAGTTACGATCCAATATAGCAACGGAGACCCTGTCACAAATGTATTGAATGTCCCGGTAGCACCACAAATATCGAATGCGGCGGGTCTTTATAATTTTCAGAACCTCAGGCCTGGTTCCTACAGAATAAGCATCACATTATTGCCAATGTTTTTCTTAACTGATCAGAATGTAGGAGCAAACGACAACATAGACAGTGATTTTAATGCCGCTACATTTGATGTGTCCCCAGTTGTCCTGACTTCAAATAGCATTATAACGAATATACATGCAGGAGTATATAAGAATATTGTTTTGTCAGGCACCGTATGGATAGAACAGGATGATAATGGCCTTCAGGGGGGGAGTGAATCCGGTATAGCAGGAGTACAGCTTTCGCTGACCAATACAACTACTGGCCTTTCTGTTGGAACAGCTACCACAAATGGAACGGGCGTTTACACCTTTACAATTAAACCTGGAAGTTATTTTTTATCCGTAGTAGCTGCCAATTTTGCCAATAGTCAACCCCTTGATGGACTAATTTCCTGCACACCCACATTTGACCCAGAAAACAATGTTGATATGGACGACAATGGAATGGGGCCAGTAAACGGTCCCATTAATACAACAACCTTTAACCTCATTTGTGGCCAGGAACCAAATGGGGGAGATAACAATAACACGATAGATTTTTGCTTTAGATTTAATTGTGCAGCTTCAAGCAGTCTTGCGGCCAGGGCTTGTAATCAAATTACCAATATAATTTGTGACCTTAACATACTTGATGCGGGTTGTGCCACCATGTTTTCACCACCTGTGGTTTCGCCTTTTCCAAGTCCGCTTTGTGACGGTGGCGGGGCAGCACACAATATGTCATGGTTTGCGTTTGTAGCTGGCCAGGGCAATTACCAGATTGAAGTGGTCCCTATTTCTTGTGTTGCGGGTTCAGACCCTGAGAATATCGGTATACAGGTAGGCCTATACTCAGATTGTGGATTTAATAATTCAATTTTTTGCAGAAATGACTGTTCGACCAGTCCAGTGTCAATAAGCAGCTCTGATCTGACACCGGGTAATACTTATTATTTTTGGCTTGATGGCTGTAATGGCTCAGTTTGTGTTTACGAAATCAATGTTTCATCGGGTTTTCAACCATATTCCATACCGCAGCCTACAGCTGTAGAATGTGCAAACGGTAACAATTGCAGTCCTGTCTGTCCCAACAATCAGGTTTCAGTAAGAGTAACCTCAGGGTATGATAATCTGGTCGCTCAATACGAATGGAGAGTTACTTCTCCGTCAGGGGCAACAACCACTGTTAATACAACTACCAACATTTTGAATTACTCCGTAACAGAACTGGGATTTTATAAATTTGAAATCATAAGGATTAGGAATGTTTGCTTTTCCACTTCAGATGTAAGATCCATAATGATCGAAGTAAAGCACCCTGCCAATGAAAACTTCGGAACCGATAAAATATGTCCTGCATCTATTGGCACGTATACTGGTCCTCTGGCTGATGACAATGGCAATCCAAATCCAAATGGTGATGGCTTTTCAGGATGGTTAGGTCCAGCAAATTATAATTTTCAGATTGGGGCCAATACTGTTCCGGTATCAATTCAGGGTTGTAATTTTACACAAAGCATTAATCTTGTTGAGGTGCCCTTAAGCCCTCCTTTAAATTTGACATATTATGCCTGTGCTTCAGAATTTCCGGTTACTATTGGCGGTCAGGTATTTAATTCCCCGACGCCGTTTCAGGCTATTTTTACTCAAGACGTAAACGGATGTGACAGTACCATTTTCCTTACCTTACTTCAGGTAGAGGCAGCCGGTAATTTTCAGGTGAACGGATGTCAGGGAGGAATGGCTATTTTGGAGTTTGTTGAAAGTATTACATTTGTTCCAGGCATGACAGAAATAGTAAAATGGAAATTCAACTCTGCTGATTACGACGATGGCAACCCTGATGGAGACCCATACACAATATCAGTCTCTCAAAGCGGGACATACACAGTAGAAATTACTTTAAATAACGGCGGAAAACTTTGTGGCCCGTTTGTTTTCAACTACAGTTTAAATTACACAGCTTTATTACCTCTTACACCCTCTGTTTCCGGCACATGGGCAAGCAATTTATGCGACCCTCCCGATAATATTTCTTATTCAGTAAGTGGTTCTTTAGGTACAACCTCATTTCAGTGGACTTACCCTTCAGGCTTGATTGGAGTTACTGGCCAGGGTACAAACAGTTTAAATGTCAACTGGGGGGCTTCTCAAGGTGGTCAAATCTGTGTTAAGGCATTGAACGGTTGTGGGGAGAGTCCTCAGGTTTGTCAGGATATTGTTATTAGAAGCAGACCGGATGCAAATTTTACCATCGAAACCCCTATTTGCATAGATAGTTTTTCCAATATAGTTTCAACTTTTCCTAAAAGCCAAAATTTCACCTATATGTGGGATCTGGATGGAGGAACAAAAATATCTTTACCGCCGTTTTCCAATGATAAGGATTCCTTGGTAATAAAATGGGATAACCCTGGCAAAAAGTATGTTTCTCTGGTAATTGGCAATTCAGGTTGTGACTCACCTATTCATTTGGACAGTATTGAGATAGTTCCAAAATTATTATCACCTTCCATAAGTTGCACAGCGGGTTCTAATGATATTACATTTGCCTGGACACAACCACCAGGTCAGACCATGACACCGGCCATAAATGTCACCACAGGACAGTCAGGAGTATTGTCAGGAAACACATTCACAGTTTCCGGTCTTGTACCTGGCGTAACTGTAGACATCGCGGCCACATTTTTTGTAGATCATCCTTGCGGCAATCTCACCAGCACGGGGTCATGCATTACACAGATTTGTACCCCGGAACAGGTTACCTTTGATCTTATACCTGACATCTGCCTTACCGCCTCAAGCCCGGTTGTCAACCTTAAAGACTTCGTAAACAGCACGACAACAAACGGTACGTATGTATTTACAGGTCCGGGTATTACCAATGCAGCCAACGGAACCTTTGATCCCAATGTTGCAGGCGTGTCACCATTACCGCACCAGATCAGGTTGGTATACACCGATGCAACGGAATGTATATCTCCGGCAGCATTTGTTGACATTCTTGTAAAACCCACCCCGACTTCTGACTTTACTTTTGACCCGGTCATCTGTCAGGACAGTACCTCTCGTATTGTTTATACAGGTTCCATAACAGGAGGAGGTGTGTACAACTGGGATTTTGGTGCTGATGTAAAAACACCGGGCACCGGCAGGGGACCTTTTGGGGTGGATTGGAATACACCGGGAGTCAAAACCATAAAACTCAACACATCCCTCAATGGATGTGCTTCCACAGAAACTTCACACATGGTGACGGTGGAGCCAAGAATCAATCCTGTCTCGATTACCTGTCCGATTGAAGGAACTACCATAATCACATTTGACTGGAATGATGTGGCCAATACCACCGGCTACGAGCTCACACTCAACGGACAACCAAGGCCAAACACCAACATGTCAAACCTGGTGCTTACAGGGCTGACTGTAAATACCGACTATACACTTATTGTCAATGCTCCGAGCACAAATTCATGTCCCGGAGTCTCTGATACGCTGACCTGCAGAACTTCAGAATGTCCGCCTGTATTTATAAAATTCGGCCAGAAGGACACGACTTTATGCCTTACGGCCAATATGCCATCGCTAACCATTAATGCCATTGTCACCGGAGGATTACAGTCTCCCGGCCAGACTATTACATGGACAGGTCCGGGCGTGACAGTCAGTGCCAATGACAAGATTGCCACTTTCAATCCGAATGTGGCGGGTGCCGGAACACACACCATTAAGGCTTCACTCAAGGATGGTACCTGCACCAAGGATACAACCATGAAGATAACTATCATCAACAAGCCTGTGTCTACTTTCACTGGTGATGATGTCATCTGCATAACAGATCCATATACGCTGATGTACTCAGGTACTCCAAACCTGCCTCTGGACTGGAAGTTGCCTTCAGGTGTCACTGTCAGCAGGATAGGACAGACCAATAATTACCGGGTCAACTTCCCGTCAGATGGCCCGTATATCCTGGGACTTGTGACCGGTAATCCGGGATGTCTCTCAGACCTTACAAACCTGAATGTACAGGTAGATCCTGAATTGGACACAGTGATGATTTCCTGCCAGCAGACGACCACATCCGTGACATTTACCTGGAATGACATCAACTGTGCCAGCAATTATCAGGTGCGAATTAACAACGTAGCCAAAGGCAGCCAGTCGGCCCTTACATATAATGTTACTGGCCTTATGGTAGGCGAAAACGTAGAGATCGAGATACTTCCGGTATCTACCTGTGCCTGCCCGGCAATACCATCATCACGTGTTTGTACCGCCAAAGATTGCCCTCAGATTACATTACGTCTGGATTCGCCGGTAAGCCGCTTCTGTTCAGGATCCATTACAAATAGTATTAATCTTGATGCGACAGCTACTGGTTCAAACGGTACGGGTTCCGGCTCATGGTCAGGAAATGGAGTTACAGCTCAGGGAGTTTTTGACCCGGCAGGTAAGGCTCCGGGTAAATATACTTTCTATTACAATTTTACAGAGGAAAATTGTGATTACAGGGATAGTATAAGCCTGGAGATCTATCCAAAACCATCGGCAGCCTCTGCCACTGTGCAGCCCGATTGCTATCAGGATAATTTTGGGGAAGCCACAGTAACAGTAACCGGAGGAACGGCACCATTTGCTTATCTGCTCAACAACGCTGCAGCAACACCGCCATTCACAGCACTGGCACCGGCTTCATACCAGGTCCTGGTGACAGACGACAATGGTTGTACAGCCACCACTTCCTTTGTGATTAACGCTGCTTCTGAGCCTTCGGTAGCCATTTCAGGGGCGGCATCTGTCAATAAAGGTGGATCTGTTGAGCTGAAGACAACACTTACGCCGGCCACAACTGTTGTAGACTCTATGGTTTGGACCAATCTGAGCGGCACAGTCGTCTGTTCAGGTGCTAATTGTGCCACTATACAGGTGACGCCCGCCCAAAACGAAAAGTACTGTGTGACGGTATTTTTTAATGGTGGTTGTACGATCACGGATTGTTTTGAGGTCCAGGTTATTACAATCGTTGATGTCATCCTTCCAAACATCATTAGCCTAAGTGGCGGCAATCCATCGTTCTATGTCCAGTCTTATTCTACTATCAAGTCGGTCAAGTCAATGACCATCTTTGACAGGTGGGGCAATACTGTTTTCACAAGGGAAAACCTGACAACAGGTGATCCTGCCCAGGGCTGGGATGCAAAATTCAAATCATCGCCGGTGACCCCCGGAGTTTATGTGTATAAAGTGGAAGTGGAATACAATGACGGCACCACCGAAATTTTCAGCGGTGACGTGACCGTGATAAGGTAGACTACATTTCCGGACAATCTTAAGACAAAAACACAGACAGACCAATGCGGGTTTGTCTGTGTTTTTGTTTAATGGCCGATAGCCTTCTCCTGTCCAGGTTTGCCCAAAAACAATAGCCCTTAATTTTTAAAAACAAAAATCATCAACGTGGTGTTAAAATGGTGGTTTTCCTTATAATAATGACCAGTAGGTATGGAGATCGAAAAGCTGATCAAACAGACACGATTTAAAGATTCTTTTCACAAGGCCATTGTAAATCTGATATATACATCTAATTTTTTTAGAGATGCCCATCTGGAATTATTTAAAAAATATGATATCCAGGGCCAGCATTACAATATCATGAGGATTCTCAGGGGAAAACACCCTCAACCTGTATCACCGGGTTATATCAAAGAAGTGATGATAGACAAAGGCAGAGACCTTACCAGACTCATTGACAAACTTGAAAGGCTTCAATGGGTGGAGCGAAGTATTTGTCCCGAAAACAAACGAAAAGTCAATGTGAAACTCACTGACCACGGGCTGGATTTTATTGACAGAATCACCGACGAATTAAGTGTGGTCGATTCTAAACTCAGGGCCCTTGACGAAAAAGAATACGAACTCCTTAGCAATCTGCTGGACAGGATGAGGGGTTAAAAATCTGAATGCTACCCTTCAAAATTAAAAGAGATGGTGAAGATCTGGGAAACAACATTTTCCAGTACTCTGGCTTCGTTTTGTGTTTTGTCGTAGATAAGAATATTGCCCAGCCCTCTTGAAAATTTTATCTCCGGTGAGAAAATAAAATAAGGGTAGAACATCTGCATCCCTACTCCGACTTCGTACTGAAAGTCGTGTGGGGCTATCTTTATGAGAGATTTCCTTGACTTGGAATTGGTCTGTACGTCATAGCTGTACTTGAGACCTGCTACTACAAAAAGCCTTTTATCCTTATATGGCTCAGACTTGAATCTCAGGTGAAACGGCAGTTCAAAAAATACGGACTCGATTTTACGTTCGAGTACCCGACTG
Organism: Bacteroidota bacterium; assembly: GCA_019136675.1. GTDB lineage: Bacteria > Bacteroidota > Bacteroidia > Chitinophagales > Saprospiraceae > OLB9. Next base: position 616 of record JAGVTV010000129.1, on the reverse strand, counting down.
TCGCTGACACTGGTAAAAAGGAGGCCCCTCTGAGCAAACGAAAAACCGGGCAAAAAACGGAAGTCAAAATACTCTCCCAGCTTGAGGTTGGTGATCATATGCATATTGACACCGATCTCACTGCCGCCCTCTGTGACCCTGATGCTGTCGTTATTGATAAAAAATGCCGACTGGTGCAGTTTATAGCCCGACCGGTTAAATCCAACGTTTATCCCAAAATAGTAGGATTTCCTGTTGAAATCCCTGAAGTTGTAATTTTCCCTGCCTCCGATCTGACTAAAAACCGGCAGTGAGAGAAGTAGTAAAAGAACAGGTATGATTATTTTTTTGCAAAGTATATGCAACATATTCCGAAACTTAGGACTTTGTAAATTGGATCTTTGAAACCAGTTTTACTCAGGATGGCATTAAAATCTTCATAATCCGGAAAAGCCTGTACCGACTCATATAGATAGGTGTAGGCCTTATCGTCTTTTGATTTTATCTTGCCTATAACGGGCAAAATGTATTTAAAGTATGTATTAAACAATTGTTTGACAGGAAAAATTCTGGGCTTAGAAAATTCAAGCACCATGATACTGCCTCCCGGCCTGAGGACACGGTACATTTCAGAAAG
>JAGVTV010000062.1 GCA_019136675.1 Bacteroidota bacterium | reverse complement strand
CTTGGATATGTCTCCGGACCTGTGTGCCGAGATTGCGTCCTCCAGGGTGCCATTACCTGCAAGGTAACCAAGGCTAACCACCATAAGCATCAGGGTGCATGCTATTTTTGTCATGGCATCATAACAAAATTTTATGTTCTTAGTTGATAGCTGTTCGTATACCGATCTGGAGGGAGGATGTATGGATTTTGTCCTTGTTAGGCCCTATTCCTATGCCATTGCTTAGGATGTGCCTGTTGTACGACGGCTGTATATACGCTGACGTTCGTGCTGACAGTTTTGTCTCGACTCCCACACCAAACCCGGCTGAAACAAAGTAATTGTCACTCAGTTTGTCTCCGTTTAATACACCCCGGATAAATGGTTTTTCGTCGAGCCTTGCTTCGTCCTCGAGGATACGCCCGCTATCAGGACGGCCACTTATCAGCACTTCGTTTATGTCGTAGGAAGCTTTGGCTATAAGGTTGAGGGTGACCCCTGCCATGACATAAATGCTGGCAGATGACCTTCCCAGAATATGGTATTTAAGCTGAAGCGGCACAGAAGCAATGTCGTACTTTATCTTGTTAAGGCTTTTTTCAAAGTAATATCCGGCAAACTGTCCATATGGCTCGGTGATTATCCGGGGCTGGTATTCGCGGCTGGCGTATGCCAACCCCGTCTCGAGCTCAAGATTTCCTTTTTTATGTGCAATGGCCACGCCAAATGACTTATTGAGGGCTTCCTTGTTGTAGGAGGCCAGAGAATAGAGTTTGTCAAACGGCGTATTGATCAGGTTAATGTCTCCTGAAGCATACGCAGAAAGCAGCACCTGTGCCGGTTGCACTTTCCGGATGTCAAAAGGGGAGGCCAGGACAAGGGCCATTTCTGATTCCGGCTGAGGAAAAATCATGGGCAGAATCTCAGTATTCAGGCTAACCTCGGCGGCGGAGACGTCTGTCACCTGGTCCGATCCGGGTATTTCTACAGCAGCATCATCTGTCAGTCTGTTTGCAGAGTCTTTTTCCCAGTCCTGCACAGTGGTGGCCGGTGTGGAGATAGGTCCACTAATGTTTTCAGGCGTACCGGCAGATGTGATTTCATCCTTTTTCACAAAAGTGACCCTGCCATTATCTATCTCTTCATTGCGGCCAAATTCCGGTTTTATGGTACCATCTGTAATTTTTAATTCTCTATTTTCCGCTGACCTGATATCTGAGGATTTGATGTGAGTTACTTTCGATTTGCTGGCCAGGGCATATTCAGCACCATTTTGGGCAGGCAGAGGGCGGGAAGGTTTGTTTCCTCCTTCAAAAAGGACAGAAGTTTTATTAAAGGTAATGACCAATAACAACACAGCTGCAAATTCCAGGAAACGTGTAATAACAATAGTTTGCCTGCGTTCCTTGATCACCGCCAGCAGATATTTCATTTCACGCCAGTGGTCCCTGTTAAAGCCAGGACCTGCAAAATTGATCCTATCCCTTACTATCCGGTCCAGATGATTATCAGCCGCCTTTTGGGCATTTTCATGATCATTTCTCGCAGTCTCAAACAATGACCATGCCTCACCTTCCGCAGAGGGCGAAACTTCATTTAATTTTTCCCGGATTACCTGGTCAAATTTTTTATTGGTCATTATGCTCATTTTCCAATGCCGCCAGAATTTGCCTTAACTTTTGCCTTGCCTTTACCAGATTGGAGCGACAGGTGCTTTCATTAACCTGCAACATCTTCGAAATTTCCGCATGGGAATATCCCTCAATAACATGCAGGTTAAATACAGAACGATAAGTCGGGGGTAATTGCTGCAAAGCTTTTAAAATTTCTTCGCTGCCAAGGTTTGAAAAAGCTTCGGGATCGCCTGTTGAAAATGTCTCCGCCACGCTTATCTCTTCGGCACGATGCTTTACATTGCGTCGGTAAAAGTCTATGGCCGTGTTGATTACAATCCTTCTTATCCAGGCCGAAATAGAAGTTCCGGTCTGATATTTATGGATATTTTTAAAGACCTTGATAAAACTTTCGTGAAGGATGTCCAGGGCCTGGTCATTATTGGACGCATATCTCATGCACAATGACATCATGGAAGAATAATTGTCTTCATACAATTTTTTCTGGGCCCATTTCTCCTCGTTAATGCATGCGAGGATCAGGGCTTTCTCATCCAGCTGTATTTGCAGGGTCAAATCCATGACTTAAAAGTAAGCCTTTAAAACGATTCGATGGCTGATTATTGTGTTAAAATTTAATCTCTGATCGCAATGGCGACACTTTTTAACATTTTCTTAGGCAATTTTAGACAAAGGCAGGTAAAAATTGGCGGGGAGAACAGGTGATTATTGCCCTAAAGCTTTATTTCCCTGACTTTTGCCAACTTCGTGCCGGTCCATTTATATAATTTCAGGCTGACAGATTGGTTGGATTGCTGCCCATTTTAGGGGTTAATTTGACGTCCGTCATCATACATTGAGCAGACCAATCAAATCCTTCACTTCCCGGAGCGTTTCCCTGGCCACTGTGCGTATCTCTGACGATGATTGCCTGATCTGGTCCTTGAGTTTGCGTTTGTCTGCTGAGAGTTCCTTTTTGCGAGTCGTAAATCCGTTTATCATGGACACAAGTGCGTCAGCGGTGACTTGCTTGAGGTCCACGTATTTCAGCTGCCCATCGCGGTAAGCGTCCATAAGCTGTTCATATTCTGTGGTCCAGCCGGAGGCATAGATGAGTTCAAAGAGGTTTTCGACGCCTTCTGCCATCATGCCGGCAGGGGTGTCACCTGAGTCTGTGACAGCAGACTTGATTTGTCTTCTTACTGTGGCTTCATCTGCAAAAACGCTGATATAATGTTTTTCGCCGGCAGATTTGCTCATCTTACGTGATGGATCGGCTGTGGACCTGATCTTGGGCGTACGGGTGTACAGGGGCTCCGGCAA
>JAGVTV010000125.1 GCA_019136675.1 Bacteroidota bacterium | reverse complement strand
CCTTTTAAGGTCATCCTTTCCGGTAAAGACGGCCACTCCCTTTTCATTGGTTTTTGTATCCAGGATATCTATCTGGCCTTCCTGTGATTCATTGTCATTAACATCAAATATATAATCACTGTAATCCGGAAACGGGTTGCTGATTTTTCTGGCTTTTCCTTTAGCCCTGACCCCTGCATTTTCCACCTCAAAGCCGGTCAGGTATTTTACCGTGACGCTTCCTGACAGGTTTCCGCTATACACTGTGTTGTCCTTTGCTTTGTCAAAATCGTACACGGCCTCGGCTGTGTTTGGTTTGATGGTTTCTATCCGTATGTTTTTTCTGACCGACTTTGGTCCGACCCTGAACATGCACCTGTAAGTACCGGTTTTTGCAGAAGGGCTTGTGTGCAGGGCAAAGTTGTATATCATTTTCCTGTCAAGGTCTACTGTTTGCACCTGCTCGTCTATGACCAGGTTTTCGGTATTAAAAAAGGTCATGGTTACGGGTATTCCTTTTGGCAGGTCGCTCTGGGATTTATTGATCATGAGGTCCACATAGATGCTGTCTCCGGGCCTCCAGACATCTCTGTCCGTATAGGCAAAAAACTCCGTCTCTGTTTCGGTCCTTTCACCGGCTATGTCAAAGTCTGTAAGCGGATTGCTTTGGTTTGGATCAAGTGACAGGTAAGTTGTCTGATTGTTTTGCCTGATTCTGACCACAGCAGGGTCGTCCCTGAGTACTGATATCATAGCCAGACCATCGGAGCTGGTCCGTGTTGTGGATATGGTCTCAGCCTGCAGGTTGTAGAGAGTAAGCTCAGCATCGCTGACGACATCGAGGTCCATTAGTTTGGTTAAGGCAAAATGGTAGTTTTTGCCGGCCTTTTTTGCCACAACTGAAAAGTCTGAACAAATGAAAAGTCTGTTTTCGGGATAACGGTTTACATAAAAGGCAAGCTTGCAGGGGTCATTGTTTTCTTCCCACACGTAATCCTCGTACTGATAGTAATAATCATCGTAATAGCTGTCTTTTGTGGTGAAATATTCATTGGCTGGCAGCTTTGATTTCAGGTCATATTTGAGCAGGTCTTTCTTGCAGGAAAGTGAGGTGTTTTCAGGACCAAAATCAAGGCTGATGTGGTAAATGCTGCCGGGGTTCTTTCTGATCCTTTGGGAGAGGTCGATGCCGTGCACGGTCCAGCCCTCACTGTCCCGGGCTCCCTGAGTCAGCTGTACCAGCTGGTCATATACAGGTTTGCCGTACATACGCAGGTTGTAATAGTCGGAATTTTGGAGGTTGTTCCAGGCCAGATAATGCATTACGTTTTCCTGCTTGATCTCTATGACCATTACCCTGATAGCATCCAGAGCCCTTGTCTTTATGGGAATTCTGAAGTCTCCTTCGGAAGGGAAGTAGTTGCCCTCTCCGGCAAATATTGCAGCAGGCTGATCGACAGTCAGCTGAAGCTGAAAGCTGAAGTCCGCCGGAAGGGTTTTGTTTTCGGTGGATTGTATATTTTTATTGACCAAAATAGTCGCACTTTGTACAGTTCGGGTTTCTCCCAGATATATGGTCAGCACATTATTGTTGACCGAATGATTGGCGTTTTGCCCCTGTACGGTTACCAGGCCGGTAAGGTCAGCCTGTTTTTTTAGCCTTTGCGAAAAATAGATATTAAAGGTCTTGTCTTCTGAGTTGTAATGTGTATACACTACCCCAAACTGATCCGGATTTACGTCAAACAGGGGAATGTTGCCTTTGACATCAGCTCCGACCTGATTTCCGTCATACTGTATGAGGGACTCCTTTTTCATCCCGTTTTTGTAGGTAAAGTTCAGCTCATATTCATTGGGAGACCTTTCGATGATGTCAGTGTTATCTGCATCAGACGTGAAGCATTGCACCAGCTTTTCAGGGTCTACCTTATCGGCAGTGCGTACGACAACGAGCATGGTGGATGAGCCGTCGGCATTGATGAGCAGCCCTTCACGTTCCACCTTGATGTCCTGGACAAAAGTCTTTATGGTATAGGTGAGATCATTGGCAAATCTCTTGCTGTCCAGCGACTTCATGTGGAGCGTTACCTTGTAGGTCTGGCCCGAAACAAAAGGGGCATTGGGTTTGAAGGTCAGGATCGTATTGTTTTCAAGTGTGACTTTGCCGGCTACTGACGGCTCCAGAGTAATCACACCTTGCAGGGAAGATTCGGACACTTCCTTTTCCAGGGGTGAATTAAGCACATATCTGAGCTCATCTGCAGATGAAATGACGCCGACAGTTGCTGCCATAAAATACTGTGAGAGGAGATCCTGGTCAGCTTTGACATCCAGCAGGGTGCCGTCAGTTTTTTTGGACTTGCAGCCAGCCAGGAATAAAAGAGCTAAAAAAACAATTGATAAACGGTGATTTTTCATTTTAAGGGTATTTAAATGTAAAGATAAGGCAAAATTAGTGTGACCTTCTATGCTTTATTCACATAAATATTATTTGCCGGGTTTCTTGTATTAACCGTATTAATAACAGAAAAATCTGCCGTTTTAATTATGAAGTTCCCCTATAAACGGGGGAACTTCATAAAAGCTGAAGCTGCTTATTCAGCTCTGGATATCCTGTAAAACTCATTGACGACCACCTCGGTGACGTACCTGGTGACGCCCTCCTTGTCTGTGTATGACCGGGAGGTCAGCTTGCCCTGGATGGCCACTTCATTTCCTTTGGTTAGGGTGGAGGACATGAGCTCTGCGGTCTTGCCCCAAGCTACAAGATTGTGCCACTCGGTCTGCTTGACTTTTTCGCCCTTGTTGTTTGTGTAGTAATCGTTGGTAGCCAGGACGATGGCAGCCTTTTTATTGCCATTGTCAAAAGTGGTCATGGCTACTTCCTTGCCTATGTTGCCTATGAGCTGTACGGTGTTTTTAAGTGTATTTTGCATTTTTAAT
>JAGVTV010000259.1 GCA_019136675.1 Bacteroidota bacterium | reverse complement strand
AATCCGCCACTATTTACCTAAAATAATCAATTTTAAAGTACTACTCCAATCGTGTCAATGAACTTTTCTTTTTACTATTCAATACCCCCTTCAGGGCACTACTTTACTCTCTCTCTAAACCACCCCTCATATCCTCTCTCCACATTCGGGCCGCAAAGATAAACACTATTTTGAAATTTTCACCAAAAAAGAAGAAATTTTTTGATATTATTTATTCTTTCCTTTCAAGATCTCTTTGCTTTTAAAGAGGACCGCAAAGATATTACAACTATTTAAAACCCATAATTTTTGGAATAAAAAAAATTCATTCTTTCCTAATTATTTTCCAAAACATCCGTGAGGCCGTGAAATAATATTTTGAAAACAAAAATAATTAGTACTTAAAACAGAATTTATAGCATTCCAAGAGAATTTTGAAATGCTGAAGTGGTCAACAGGTAGAGTTTTCTTTTGTCGCTTACCCTAACCCTGTTTTGAACTAAAACACTTACCGGCAGCTGTCTTATCTTAGAAAAAAGGTTTGTATAATATTTGTAAGCACAATAAACTCCCAGTCGGACACCTTTGGGCAGGTGGACTATACCCTGGTATGCTTTTTGGAAATCAGACAATATGTCGTCTTCAATCTGAATCTTTTGAGCATTGGTAAAACTGTGATAGTCTATTCCAGGAAAATAAACACGGCCACGTTCGTTATAATCTGATTTTATATCACGAAGAAAATTGATCTTTTGGAATGCTGATCCAAGTGCCATGGCATAAGGCCTAAGCCTTTCATATTCGTCCTTATTGCCATTCAAAAAAATGCTGAGACACATAAGCCCTACCACCTCAGCAGAGCCATAAATATATTTTTCGTACTCGTATTGATTGAAGGTCCGCATTGTGAGATCCATCTCCATACTGTGTAAAAATGCATCGATCAACCCATGGTCAATGCCATATTTATTAACAACAAGCTGAAAACTATGCAACACAGGGTTAAGGCTCAACTGGTCATTGATGGCCAGAAAAGTCTCCTTTTTAAAGTTTTCCAGTAATCTTGCCTTGTCAGAATCATGAAAGGTATCCACAATCTCGTCCGCAAAACGTACAAAACCGTAGATGGCATAAATTGGAGACCTGTACTCAGGTGCAAACATCCTGATGCCCAATGAGAATGAGGTGCTATATCTGTTTGTAACCAGTTTACTACACTCCAGTGATACTTTGGAAAATAAATCCATAGTTTCTGCTATTTAAAAGATTTTGAAATTTCTTTGGCAACGACCTGACCAGAAATGATGGCAGGCGGTACTCCCGGGCCAGGAGTCGTCAACTGGCCCGTATAATAAAAATTAGTCAGAGTTCTGTTCCTGAGTTTTGGTTTCAGAAAAGCTGTTTGCATCAATGTATTAGCAAGTCCGTAAGCATTGCCTTTGAAGGCAAAATAATCCTTTTGAAAATCATTGACGCAATAGCTTCTTTTAAAAACCAGATGGGTACGCAGGTCGACCCCTTTTACAGACAAGATGCGATCGCAAATAATGTCAAAGTATTTTTCCCTCACCTGCTCATTATCTTCAAGTCCCGGTGCCAGGGGCATTAAAAGAAAGACATTTTCCCTGTCTGATGGAGCTACCGATGCGTCAGTAACTGAGGGTGTGCACATATAGAACAGTGGCTCATCAGGCCAGGCTGGATTTGTATATATCTGACGGGCATGTATATCAAGGTTCCTGTCAAAAAATAAGGTGTGGTGTCTGAATCCCTCCAGCTTTGAATCCAATCCCAAATAAAAGAGAAGTGAACTGGGGGCCATCGTCCTCTTTTCCCAGTATCCCTCAGAATAGTTCCTGTACTTGGGATCCAAAACCTTCTGGTCAACATGCCGATAATCTGCTGAGCAAATTACTATGTCAAAATCTTCAGATGACTTATTCGTGAATACCTTGCTAACCCTGTCGCGGGTATATGAAAAAGAAATAACTTCCTCTCCTGTGCGGATCTTTACATCCTGTTCTTCAGCAATCCTGACAAAAGCGTCGACTATCCTGTGCATACCTCCCATCGGATACCAGGTACCCAGTTTCATGTCTGCATAATTCATCAGGGTGTACAACGCGGGGGTATCAGATGCGGTAGCCCCTAAAAACAGTACCGGAAACTTGAGGATGTCCCTTAATTTTTCATTTCTGAAGTTGCGGTCAACCACCTCAGTTACAGATTTAAGCATATCAAGCCTGAACATTGCAGAAATTACCTTTGGCTCCACAAATTCCAGGGGAGTATGGCCGGGCTTCCAAACGAATTCATTCATGCCCGTGAGGTATTTGTATCCGGCGTCATTCAGAAAGGCATCCAGGTTGGCGGCACTGCCAGGCTCCAGGCTTTCGAACATGGCCCTGAGTCCTGCGTAATCTGCAGGCATTTCAAGACTGTCGTCCTTGCCAAACACCACCTCATAGGAAGGATCAAGTCTCACCAGCTCATAAAAGTCAGATGCCTTGTGTCCAAAACGATTATAAAAATTTTCAAAAACCTCGGGCATCCAGTACCAGGAAGGCCCCATATCAAATGTAAATCCCCCGGATTCAAATTTCCTTGCCCTCCCTCCAATCTCATTGTTTTTTTCAAGTACTGTGACATCAAATCCATCAGCTGCCAGACAAGCTGCTGCAGCCAACCCGGAAAAACCCGCACCAATGATACAAACCTTTTGTTTTTCAGCCACTTTATGTTATTGAGCTCAACCCAACAACAAGGTGATAAAAAGGTTTTGTCTCACCAACATTTTTATACCTGCTAATTATAGTCCCTCCTGATTAATAACAATAGTTTGACTTACATCGGATAAATAAATGTACCTGAAGGTCCAGTTTTCATGCAAAAAAAAGGCCCCGAAATATCTTCCGGGGCCTTTTTATCAATATGCGATTTAAAGACGCAATTATTCAACTTTACCGCCTTTGGCATTATCCTGCCATTCCTTGAGTTTGTCCCACTCTCCCTTTGCTGCCATGTCTGACTGCATAGGCCATGAAGAAGGATCATGCATTTGGTACCTAGAACCGGCATTGTTGAGTATTTCCTTCAATGTACTGACATCAGCGGCTGCGAGATCAGCAAACGATTTGATATCGGCATTGTGGAGCAACTCTTCAATTTTTGGTCCGATGCCCTCAATCTTCTTGAGGTCATCCCCTTTAGCGGATGGCTTGGCAGCTTTGGGAGCCTGCTCAGCAACAGGTGCATCAACCTTCACAGGAGCCGGTTCAGGTGTGGCAACTTTCACGGGAGATGCTTCAGGTGCTGCAGATGAAGCCATTTGTTCTTTCAACTCTGAGAATACATCCAAATCTCCCAGGGTAGACATTTCAACTTTTGCCTGCGTGGCTTTTATTGACTTCTTGACTTCTTCCTTCTCCTTGTTCTTTTCGGATTCAACCATTTGGTCGGCTTCTTTCCTTATGTCTTCAAGGTATCTGGAGTGAGAGACAATAATCCTCTTATCGTCCCTGTTGAATTCTATGACTTTAAAAGTTAAAGTTTCGTCTGCAGAGGCAAAAGAACCGTCATCTTTTTTGATATGCTTGATAGGTGCATAAGCTTCCAGGCCATATGGCAACTGTACCACGGCACCACGATCATCCTTTTTGATGATGGTAGCATCATGGTAAGAACCTACAGGGAATACGTTTTCAAAAGTATCCCATGGATTTTCTTCCAACTGCTTGTGGCCCAGTGACAATTTCCTGCTTTCCTCATCCAGCTCCAGTACTGTGACGTCTATTTTTTCGCCTACTTTGGTAAATTCTGAAGGATGGGAATATCTCTTGGTCCATGAAAGATCAGAGATGTGGACCATACCTCCAATTCCGTTTTCAAGCTCAACAAATACACCGTATGGGGTAAGGTTTTTGACTTCTCCTGTATGCCTTGTACCTACCTTATATTTGGAAGCAACGGCACTCCAAGGATCCTGGGTAAGTTGCTTGACGCTCAGGGACATCTTTCTTTCGTCTCTGTCTATGGTCACAACCTTTGCTTCAAGTTCCTGGCCAAGGGTGAAAAATTCCCTTGCATTAACAGGTTGATTACTCCAGTTTACTTCTGAAACGTGTATCAGGCCTTCCACTCCCGGAATGATTTCGAGGAATGCTCCATAGTCTTCGATGTTTACGATCTTGCCCTTTATTACGCTTCCTTCTGTGATGGACTGGTCAAGAACCTCCCAAGGATGAGGTGTAAGTTGCTTAAGACCGAGTGAAATCCTCTTCTTATCCTCACCGAAATCGAGTACGACCACATTGAGTTTCTGATTGAGGGTAAGCACTTCATTCGGATGGTTGATACGTCCCCATGAAATGTCTGTGATATAAAGGAGTCCATCCACACCACCGAGGTCCATAAAGGCTCCGAAATCAGTGATATTCTTGACAACACCTTCGAGAACCTGTCCCTTTTCGAGACCTGAGATGATAGTCTCTCTTTGTTCGGCAAGGTCGCTTTCGATAAGTGCCTTGTGTGAAACAACGGCATTCTTGATGGCTTCATTGATCTTGACCACCTTAAATTCCATGGTCTTTCCTACGTAGATATCATAATCTGTTATAGGCTTGACATCGATTTGAGAACCAGGAAGGAAGGTTTCCAGACCAAGACAGTCCACGATGAGTCCTCCTTTGGTCTTGCTGGTTACATGTCCTTTTATGATGGTGCCATTTTTGTAACTATCCACCAGATTATCCCACGCTTTGATAAGTTTTGCCTTACGCCTGGAGAGAACAAGCTGACCCCTGAGGTCTTCCTTGTTTTCTACATAAACATCTACATAATCTCCTATCTTGAGGTCTGGGGTATCCCTGAATTCAGAAAGAGGTACAAGTCCGTCAGATTTGTAATTGATATCAAGCACTACATCTCCGCTGTGAATTGCCGTAACCCGGCCTTTTACTACTTCAAACTGTGTAACTGAATTGAGTGACCTGTCATACTCGTCAAAGTATTTTTTCTGATCTTTTTCAGTGTACTTGACCCTGTTTCTCTTACCCAGGGACCAATCATAATCGTCGTGGGCTGTAGACCCAGATTCATTTTTTTCTTCCAGCAAGATGTCCGAAATATCTTCAATATCTACTCCGGTCTCTTCACTATGGTCAATTTCGTGACCGTTATCTTCTACCATAAATTAAAAAATTTTGTATGCCGCCAAACTTAAAGGCAACAGAGATTAAACCATAAATTTCAAAAATGGCTGCAAAGGTAACGCTTTACAGGGATTTCAGCAAACAATTACTTCTAAAAATTAACTTTAATATATATTTGCAAGCACAAAGCAGTGGAGAAGAATGCTGTTTTAAGATAATTTTATACCTTTGAATGCTATAGCCAAACAGTACGTAGCAAATAGTGAAGGATAAAAAGAAAACGCTTAAGGAGTCAGCCATTATATCTGCGGCTGAAGAGGTATTTGGGGAGGTTGGTTTTAAGAATGCCAAAATGGAAGATATCGCTTTAAAAGCCGGTATTACCAAGGTTACCCTATATACCTATTTTCAATCAAAGGAAAACCTATACCTTGCTGTCACCTACAAAGCCCTCCAGCTGCTTATTGAAAAATATTATGAGACAATAGACAAGAGCAGAGAAAACACCGGCCTTGAGAGCGTGCTTGCCATACTGGACGGATTTATGACCTTTTGTGAACAAAACTATCTTTATTCTGAGGTATTGCTTGAGTATTTTGCCGTAGTCAGATCCACATCAGACGGCACCAATGAAGCCAAATTGACCGAAGCCGTCAAGGACAGCATCTACTACGTAAAACTCCAGGATCTGCAAAATCTGCCTTTTAAACTCACTGTAAAGGAAATAGAAAGGGGCAAAAAAGACGGCAGCATAATCAGTACGCTGGACCCCATGCTCACCACCCTGCATGGCTGGACGATGGTGATCGGATATGCCAAAGTGATGAGTGCCTCGGGGACCAATGCGACTCCTCTCTTTAATGTGAGTCTGCGGGATCTTAAAGCTCTCAACCTGAAACTTGCAAAACACCTGTTTCAAACCAAAAGCCTATGAAAGAGATCAGGAAGATACTCATATACGGTCAGAAGATCAAGGACGAAACAGAATACAACCATGTGACCACCCTGCTCTCTGCGATCCAGAATCACCATATCACACCGATTCTTTATAGCCCGTTAAAAAAGGAAATAAAGGAATATTCTGACGATTACAAGGAGATGGATGTCATGGAAACCTACCGTGAACTGAGTGACTATAATCCCGACATCATCATTACCATGGGAGGTGACGGAACGATATTGCAGGCTATCACCTTGATACGCGGCAAAGGCATTCCTGTCCTGGGTATCAACCTGGGCAGATTGGGTTTTTTGGCAAGTGTAGAAAAAAAGCTGATAAAAAAAGCCATCGACATGCTGGTCTCAGGTGCCTATACCACTGTACAAAGGGCCATGCTGCAGCTTGAGTGCAATCTGCCCTTATTTGAAACATTTCCCTATGCACTCAATGACTTTACACTCAATAAGAGGGACACATCATCTATGATTACCATCCACACATATATAAATGACGTGCTTCTAAACTCGTACTGGGCAGACGGCATTATCATAAGCACCCCGACCGGGTCTACCGGATATTCGCTGAGTTGTGGCGGGCCGATCATATTTCCGGATTCAAAAAACTTTGTTATAACCCCTGTAGCACCTCACAATCTGAATGTCAGGCCCATAATAATTCCCGATGACTCGGTAATCACGCTGACGGTGGAGGGGCGGACCGACAGCTTTATGTCCACGCTTGATTCAAGGTATGAAACTATAACGTCGGACCACAGGATCAAGATCAGAAAAGCTGACTTTATGCTTAATTTTGTGCAACTGAAAGGACAAACCTTTATGAAGACCCTGAATGAAAAACTGCTTTGGGGGATCGACAAAAGGAACTAACAGATCTAATCCAATAAAACACTTTTATGAGAACAGCAATCCTGGTAACCATACTCTTTTGCTCCATGGCTCTGAGTGGCCAGGTCAGAATACTTTTTGATGCTACTAAGGCAGAGACTGTGGCCAATGCGGACTGGCAGATAGATGCCGACCAATTTAATCTTCAGTTTGTCAATGGTCTTCCAGTTATTACCAATTCTGTCCGTGAAGCAAACCCTCAAAGACATCCCAATCCGCCTGCCTCCGGGGTTACTGCATCAACGCCCGAGACTTACTGGAAAGGGGCTCTGTCATCATGGGCCATTGAATGTGTAAAATACGGATACCAGGTGGAGACTTTGCCTGCCATTGGTTCCCGCATAACATACGGTGATGTAACCAACGACCAGGATCTAAAGAAATACAACATTTTTGTCCTGTGTGAGCCGAACATCCGCTTTACACCGTCCGAAAGTCAGGCAATCAAAGAGTTTGTCTTGCAGGGTGGCAGCCTATTCATGGTTTGCAATCATTACGGCTCCGACCGAAATAATGACGGATACGACAGCCCTGTCATCTTCAATGAGATGATGGGAGCCGAAAAACCCTTTGGGTTTACTTTTGACACCATCAGCATCTGGACAAACAGCAACAATGCAATCACCGCTCCAGACGACCCGATTATAAGAGGTCCGTTTGGTGTGGTAGACAGCATGGTGCTCAGTGCAGGCACCACTATCAGGCTATTTCCGGAGACAAACGACAAAGTACAAGGCAAATTCTACCTCCGTGGTCAGCCGCAGGGAAATACCAATGCCATAGCCGTCAGCAGCCGGTATGGATATGGAAAGGTCTTTGCAATAGGAGACAGCTCGATTCCGGATGACGGCACAGGAGATGTAAATGATGTCCTGTACAACGGATGGACTGGGGACGGCAACGGTAGCCACGGCCGGCTTGTCATGAATGCAACAGTCTGGCTGGCCACTACGGAGGTGAAGGACATTACACTATTATATTCCGTGAAAGATGTGGGATGCCACGGAGGTAACGATGGAAAAATTGACCTGAGTCCGACAGGCGGAAACGGCAATTATTCCTTTTTGTGGGCCGATGGCCAAACTACTGAAGACCTGATTCAGGTGACAGCAGGCACCTACACAGTCACTATTACCTCAGGTGTGAAGACCATTGTCGATAGCTTCGTCATAAGCCAGCCGGAAGAGATTTTGCCAGGCATCACGGTTACACCTGTCACTTGTAAAGGGCCGGGAGTGATCCAAACCACTGTCACTGGTGGCACTCAACCATACGTTTACTTTTGGTGGACAGGAGAGCTTACAACCTCAATAACGGTTCCTGAACCCGGCAAACACTACCTTACAATCACAGACAATAACGGGTGCATGAAAACAGAGGAGATTATGGTCCAGGCATCAACTAATCCCCCGATTGCCCGTATAGAAGGACAATTTACCATTAATTGCCTTTTGGATAGTGCCACACTTATTGTTATTGCTGAAGAAGCATCCGCCGGCATATTATGGCATTCAGATGAATTTGAGTCTGATGCAAGATCCATTACATTGGATAATGCCGGAGATATTGAACTCACAGTCACCTCGGCATTAAACGGTTGTGTTACCAGACTTAATGCCACTGTTGTCGAAGACAGGATGCCGCCTTCCTACACTATTTTGGCCGATGAAACTATAAGTTGTTTCAATCCGATTGCACATGCTGAGATAATCACCGATGCAGATTCGCTGATTTGGATTCAAAACTCTGTTCTTCTGTCTCATGACAGTACCGTAACAACCCAAATGCCGGGACTTCTGATTGCTGTAGCTCTTAACACTCTAAACGGCTGTTCGGTATCCGACAGCATTTTTATCACAGAGGACCTGGATCCGCCAGCGATTGAAATTGACACAATCGTACACGATACGGACCATACAGGGACAGGAATGGCCAGGCTGCTGCCAAAGGAGCAGGGAAGCCAATATACCTATGTGTGGACAAACAGCCAGATGCAGATTATTTCGGTCAGCCAGGAGATAACAAATGTGCCTGCCGGCCAATATTTATGCTCAGTCACGGCCGAAAACGGCTGTAAGACTATCGTCACAGTTGTAATCGAAAACATAAGCAAGGTCCAGGAATGGAGTAACACAGTACCAGTGATTTACCCCAATCCTGCCTGTGAAGAAGTATTTGTAGAATGGCCCGGATCAGACATAGTCGAAATACGTCTTATAAACAGCCCCGGGCAAATAATACTCAAAGCCCCAGTACGGCCCGGCCAACCAATCAGCCTCCGTGATATCAAACCTGGATTTTACATACTTGAGGTACGGAGCGGCTCCCGCACCAGCATAAATTCCCTGATCATTATAAAATAAAAACACTACATCATAAATGCAAGTGACAATCCGGCTTAACGGAAAAATATACCAGACAGACCTTAGAAGAGGGTTCGACCTTTCCATACCGCTTGTCAGCAATGCCAGTAGGCCAAAATGTTTTTACGCCCCGGATTTCAGGGTGGAGCCCGTTGTGTCCGGTGACTTCACGGGAGAAGTGAGCCAGGGCAGTTCTGTCAATTTCAGAAACATAATGATAAACCCACACGGAAACGGCACACACACCGAATGTGCGGGCCATATAACTGCCGAAAACATAACCATCAACCAAACACTAAAACAGCACCACTTTACAGCAAGGCTGGTCAGCGTAAATGCGATCAAAACTGAAAATGAGGACCTCGTGATTACTTCCGGTGCTTTGATATCGGCTGTGGACGGTTCTGACATCACTGAGGCCATCATCATCCGCACATTGCCCAATGGCCCGGACAAAAAGACTATGGATTACTCGGGAACAAATCCGCCTTACTTTGAAGCAGACGCCATTGAATGGCTAAGCAATGCCGGTATCGATCATCTGATCACAGACCTGCCTTCCGTTGACAGGGAAATTGACGGAGGTAAACTTGCAGCTCACAAAGCATTCTGGGGGTGGCCTGATCTGAAAAACAGACAAAGGACCATCACCGAAATGGCATACGCAAGCCCTGAAATACCAGATGGTCTCTACCTGTGCAACATCCAGACTGCCCCTGTGGAGACCGATGCCAGCCCTTCGAGGATTGTAATTTTTCCTCTTTCAGAAATTTGAGCGAGATCCTTTTTTCAGGCTTGTGCCATAAACAAAAAGTATTTATTTTTGTCTTTGCCCCGCAGGGTTACCAATTTAACCATGGACCAAAATACCAGAAGGATTTATCTGACATATTTCAGGATAGGCGACAATGCCTACCGTGAAAAGGTCCGCTTTTATGAAGAAAACAGGGACGCCATTTCACAGTTGCATTACGAGGAGAGATTTGAGGTAGACCTGGATTACCTGCTCTCACTTTTTGAAATGGGAAGATATGAAAGGTATCTGCAAAAAGCGGATCCGCTGATAGAGCAGGTCATTGAGGACAATATATTTTACATACGGGGTGAGAATATATACAATGAACTGCTGTTCAGAAAAGCGGCCTGTTACTACCACCTGCAAATGTATGATAGATGCAAGACCTTGTTGCGTCAGCTTATACGTATGGACAGAAAAAACCCTTTATACACAGGATTATATACTATCTGCAACAGAAAGACCGGGAATGACATTTACGAATTGGTAAAAGCGTCTTCCATGGCAGCCTTTATCCTCGTCGTGTCAATAACTGTCGCTTCCATACTTTGCCCTCCTGTTTTACAGCAATACATTTTAATGTTTGTCAAAATCAGAATGATCCTAATTGGATATGCTCTCGGAAGTCTGGTTGCCATTGAACTGTATTTCCAATACAAAATGTACAAGGATACAGGTATGGTGTCGTTCAGGATACTGCAAAAGATATTTGGGTAACCCATCAGACTCAGTTCTGATAATTATTCAAATCTTCTAAAAATGACGTAAGCCTTCCTGCAGGGTTGTACAGAAAGATTACCTTTGCGGAAAAAATAACATTACATGAGCCTTCTCACCGTAGGAACAGTCGCTTTTGACACGATAGAAACCCCCTTTGGCAAAGCCGAAAAAGTAATAGGCGGTGCCTGCACCTATATCAGCTGGGCATCATCCTATTTTACAAACAACATCCATCTGGTTTCCATCGTGGGAGATGATTTCCCTCAAACTGAGCTCGATAAACTTAAAAGCAGGGGCGTAAACCTCGATGGCCTCAAAATAGTACAGGGTGGCAAGTCTTTTTTCTGGGCAGGCCGATACCACAACAATATGAACAGCCGGGATACACTTGTTACGGAATTAAATGTACTGGCTGATTTTGATCCCATCCTTCCTGTCGCTGCCCGGTCATGCAAGTATATAATGCTGGGCAATCTGACACCTTCCATCCAGTCAGCTGTGCTGGACCAGCTGGACGGAAGCCAGAAACTTATTACCCTGGACACCATGAATTTCTGGATGGATATAGCCATGGACGAACTAAAATCCGTACTTAAAAGAATAGACCTGCTTACCATAAATGACGAAGAGGCAAGACAGCTTTCGGGCAAACATTCTCTGGTACAGGCAGCTGAGGTTATCCATGAAATGGGTCCCAAATATCTCATCATCAAAAAAGGGGAGCACGGAGCATTGCTTTTTCACGGTGATGAAATATTTTTTGCACCGGCCCTCCCACTGGCCCAGGTATTTGACCCCACGGGAGCCGGAGACACCTTTGCCGGCGGTATAATGGGCTATCTTGCTAAAACGGATGATACGGATATTGAAAACATGAAAAGAGCCATCATAGCAGGATCTGCCATGGCATCATTTTGTGTGGAGGACTTCAGCCTCAACAAACTTCAAATCCTGACAGAGGATGACATTACGGAAAGGATGAAAAAATTCAAGAGGCTGATGCATTTTGAACTATTATAAGTATCGGTGCGGATCATTCTTCTTCATTTTCTATCAAAAGTTTCAGGCTGATCTCAGGGTATTCGAGAAATGACCTGGTGACCGTATAGTGGTCGGTTTCGCGGTAATTGACCTCACGGATGCCCCATTCGCCAAATTCGTAGATCCTTGCACCGGGGTATGCCATGATAAGCGGTGAGTGCGTCGCTATAATAAACTGCGAATCCTGGAGCACAAGCTGATGAATCAGGCTCAGGGCAGTAAGTTGCCTTGCCGGCGAAAGTGCTGCTTCAGGTTCGTCAAGAAGGTAAAGGCCATTGCCGGTCAATTTGTGCATCAGGGTACTGAGGAATGCCTCTCCATGGGACTGATGATGCAGTGACTTGCCGCCATACGACTTCAGTACACCGAATTCCTCAGCTTTGGTGGCGACATTGTAAAAGCTCTCAGCCCTCAAAAAATAGGCATCGCCAGGCAGCTTATAACTTTTTGAAAGCTTGATTTCTTCATGAAGAGAAGAATGGGTATTATGTACCTCAAACCTGGCTGACTTAGTACCTCCTTCAGGATTGAATCCGTAAGATACGGCAATTGCTTCAAGAAGTGTGGATTTGCCGCTTCCGTTTTCGCCGATAAAAAAGGTAACATCAGGGTGGAAGGATATTTCCTCACAATGTTGCACAGCAGGAATGTCGTATGGGTACCCTTTCCTGTTTTTGGTCCCCTCGTCTTTAAAAAATACAGATTTGATATAGGGCCGGGCGGAAATCATTTTACCTGACCAAGTATCAGAATTCGGCGTTTCCCGGGAATCTCGGGAACGGGATCACATCCCTGATATTGGTCATGCCCGTGACAAACTGGACAAGCCTCTCAAATCCCAATCCGAAACCTGCATGAGGTACGGTACCAAATCTGCGGGTATCGAGAAACCAACTCATCTCTTCGGCGGGAATATGCATCTCTTTCATCCTTGACAAAAGTACGTCGTATCTCTCTTCTCTTTGCGATCCGCCGATGATTTCACCGATGCCCGGAAACAAAACGTCCATAGCCCTGACGGTTTTACCATCGTCGTCCATCCTCATATAAAAAGCCTTGATTTCCTTTGGGTAATTGGTCAGGATTACCGGCTTTTTAAAGTGTTTTTCCACAAGGTACCTTTCGTGCTCAGATTGCAGATCGGCACCCCACTTTTCGATAGGGTACTGAAACTTACCCTTTTTATTCGGTGTACTGTTTTTTAGTATTTCGATGGCTTCCGTATAGGTTAGCCTTTCAAAAGGTTGATCCAGGCAGAACCTTAGCTTTTCGGTAAGTGCCATTTCTGACCTCTCTTGCTGAGGCTTGACCTTTTCCTCTTCTGTAAGTCTCTGCTCGAGAAAAACAAGGTCTTCGGCACAGTTGTCAAGGGCATATGAGATCAGATACTTAAGCATGTCCTCAGCAAGGTCCATATTGTCATTCAGGTCATTGAAAGCCACTTCCGGCTCAATCATCCAAAACTCAGCCAGATGCCGCGAAGTATTGGAGTTTTCAGCTCTGAAAGTCGGACCAAAAGTATATACGTCTGACAGTGCCAATGCCCCCAATTCAGCTTCAAGCTGGCCGGAGACCGTGAGATTTGTCGCTTTGGCAAAAAAATCCTTCTTAAAATTAATGGAGCCATCGTCGTTTTTAGGAACTTTGTTCAGATCCAGGGTAGTTACCTGGAACATCTCCCCTGCCCCCTCGGCATCACTGCCTGTAATAATCGGGCTGTGCAGGTACACAAAATTGCGGTCATTAAAAAACTTGTGGATGGCATAGGCCAATGCATGTCTTACTCTGAAGACAGCACTGAATGTATTGGTCCTGAATCTAAGATGGGCTATTTCACGAAGAAACTCCAGGCTGTGCTTTTTGGGCTGAAGGGGATAAATCTCAGCATCACAGTCACCGAGCACTGTTATTTCTGTGGCTGACAACTCGACACTCTGACCTTTGCCCTGTGAAGCAATCAGGTTTCCCAGGATGCTGAGGCTGGCACCAGTGGTTATTCTCTTCAGCAAATCGGGGTCGGTATTTTCAAAATCCACCACCACCTGCAGGTTAGCCAGGCATGACCCGTCATTAAGTGCAATAAATTGGTTATTTCTAAATGTCCTTACCCAACCCATAACCCTGTACTCCTGACCTATCCGGCCGGTAAAAATATCTTTGACCCTTGTCCTTTTTGCCATGTCTGAAAAGTGTATAAATGAGATTTAAGCCCGCAAAAGTACGGGAAAACATACAAAACGAATGAATGAAGGCAAAAATATTGCCAAAAGGCAGATCAAATCAACCTTACGGGCCTGAGGCCTGCCTCATCCGTCAGGTCGCCTTCAAGAAGTATTATCCCGGGTGACTTTCCGCTTTCAAAACTTCCCAGCCTGTCTTCATAACCGAGTGCCCTTGCCCCATTGGCTGTAGCCCAGGTTAAACAATCTTCCAGCGGCACATATGACTGAAATCTCCTTATGGTTTTTATTTCCTCCCATACACACAGCTTCCAGTTAGAGGTAAGGCTATCTGTGCCTATCGTAACCGCAGCTTTGGTATCTAAAAACACCCTGTAGTCCGGCAACCTGTTTTCTATATAGAGGTTGGCATTTGGGCAGGTAGCCCAATAGCAATTGCCCGGATTCCAGTCCTGTGCTGCCAGAATATCTTCATGTCTGGACATGGTATTGTGTACAAAAATGGTCCTGAAATCAGGATTTAAATTATGCAGAATGTAGTGGATGGATGTTTTGCCTGATGGCGAAAAATGATCAAGGCTAAAGCCAAAACTTCGGTAAAAATCAGCAAATCCGCCCTTTCCGGTGAGGAAAAGTTCGTTTTCGTCCTGAGTTTCCTGATTATGGATACTCACTGTCACCCCTTGCGGGTTTGACACATTGATAAAATCAAAAAGATCGGGAGAAACTGTGTACGGAGCATGAGGAACAAAAGTCTTACAATTGTAATGGCTTTTATCCTG
>JAGVTV010000251.1 GCA_019136675.1 Bacteroidota bacterium | reverse complement strand
ACAGCATTGCCTCCTTCCCTCAGGATCCTGATGCCGATTTCCGTAGCCAGCGGGTGGGCAGTAACCACCATTGCACTGTCATCCTCCACGGATTTGGTGATATTGTACAGGACACTTGTACTGGCTTGCTTTCTGCAAGCTGAAAAGTTCAGTATTATAAATAATGATAATATGTATAAGCTTATGCTTAAAAATCCTTTTCTTTGCATCTCATATGAATTGTTGGGGAAAGATATAATAAATTGTCTTAATAATCGTTATTTTACATAATCAAAATAAAGAGTCGAAAGACCAGCAGGAAACATGGCTAGAAAAGTATTTTCCGTTATAATCTTAAGTTTTGTTCTTTTTTGTTTTCAGGCTCATGGCCAAAAATTTGTAAACGAGTTTTTAAATATCGGGGTAGGGGCCAGAGCTCATGGTATGTTTGGGTCGGTAGTTGCCTCAGGTAGTGATGGAACGTCTGCCTATTGGAATACCGCCGGAATGGTGGATATTGAAAACCCCTTGCAGATTAATGCTATGCATGCCAATTGGTTTGGTGGCATTGCAAACTATGATTACGTGTCAATAGCCAGAAAACTTGGTTCTGACAGGAAATCTGTGGCTGCCTTTTCTAACACTCTGAATCTTATTGGCCCGGATGGTACAGTAGATTATAACAGGGTCACCAATTTTTCGGCATCTGATTATGCCGGCCTCTTCTCTTATGCCACATCGTTGGGAAGAAATGAAAACCTATCTGTTGGTGGTAATATTAAGGTGATTCACAGGTCAATCGGGTCATTTGGCAAAGCCTGGGGCTTCGGGGCTGACTTTGGTGTCAGGTACAAGACCGATAATCTTGCATTCGGCCTTTCAGCAAGAGATATAACAACAACCTTTAATTCCTGGTCCTTTAACCTTACGGAAGACGAAAAAAAGGTTTTTCAAACTACTGGCAATGAGATACCTGTAAGCAGCACTGAACTTACGCTTCCCCGACTCATCGCAGGAGCAGCATATTTTGACACCAGGGGCAATTTTTCATACCTCGCAGAATTCGACCTCAATATTTCCACCAATGGAACAAAAGCAGGAATCATTTCCGGTAAAAACCTCAACATTGACCCGAGTTTGGGGATTGAGGTGGGTTATGCCAGTCGGGTTTTCCTCAGGGCAGGATTAGGTAATATGCAGACAGTTATCAATCAAACCAATACTGCAAAACGTGTCTTCGAAATTCAGCCCAATGTCGGGCTTGGCCTTAAGTTGGGTCGCCTTAAGGTCGATTATGCTTTGGCAAATATTGGCAGCGTAAGCGGTGTCCTCGTTTCCCATATCTTTTCCCTGGGCCTCGATTTCGCTCCAAAAAACTGATTTTTATCTTTCCATCGATTCCAATGCCTCACGCAGATCTGAGATAAGATATTCAGCATCTTCAAGACCGATATAAAGCCTTACAATACTCCAGTGTACGGGCGAGTCAGGTATACCCGGGACATCATGAAATACAAGTGAAGGAATCATAAGCGATTCATAACCTCCCCAGGAGACAGCCATTAGAAATTTCTTAATGGCTTGAACAAATTTTTCTACCTTTTCTTTACTGTCAGCTCTCAGTTTGAAAGTCAGCAGTCCTCCACAACCTCTCATTTGCTTTTTTGCCAACTCGTATTGGTCAAATGAAGGATGTAAAGGAAAATATATCTTTTCCACAAAGGGATGATTAAACAGAAAATCAGCAATCTTGAATGCGGTTTCATTGCTTTTGCTGACCCGAAGCTCCAGAGTACGCAACCCACGTATCATTAATGCAGCATCGTGAGGAGAAATCGTCAGCCCCAGCGTCATATATTCTGTATTAAAAATTTTCTGTATCATTTCCTTGCTTCCACATATCACCCCCGCCACTACATCACTATGCCCATTGATGTATTTAGTTGCTGAATGGACAACAAGATCAATTCCGAAGTCTGCCGGATTTTGGTACAGGGGCGATGCATGGCTGTTGTCAATTATGGTTACAATGCCTCTGCTTCGGGCCAGGGAGGCACAGGCGGCAAGATCCTGAATCTCAAAAGTCAAACTGTTGGGACTTTCAAGATATATTACCCTGGTATTTGAATTTATGGCTTGCTCTATTTCTTTTATATCCCGTCCATCCACAAATGTGTGGGTTACCCCAAATCTTGACAATAACTTCGTCAGGAGCTTAAAGGTCCAGCTATAGGGTTTCTGGACACATATTACGTGGTCTCCCGCACAGACATTAGCCATTACGGAAGCTGAAACAGCGGCTGCACCACTACCAGTGACCAGACAGTCTTCGGTATGTTCCAGTGCCGCAATTTTTTGCCTCAGGATCTGCACGGTGGGATTATTCCCCCTTGTATAGATGTGGTGGCCCAATTCATTTGCGATGGCCTCCCTGAAACTGGCTATTGAGTCGAAAACAAAATTGCTGCTTTGGATGACAGGTGGAGCTACGGCATTAAAATATTCGTGCCTTTGTTCTCCCAAATGGGTTAAGATCTCACTCAATTCCATGTAATATTTTTTGCCCAAAGTTAGCAAATACATACATTTGCCGCCAATAGTCCAGGATTTATGATAAAAAGCATAACCAGCACCTCCAACCCACTGGTAAAAAAAGTGGTTCAGCTTACTGAAAAGGCAAAATTCAGAAAAGAATATGGCCTTTTTGTAGTCGAAGGTATCAGGGAGATAACCATGGCATTGAAAGGTGGTTTTGAGATCAGAACACTGCTTTATAATCCGGATATCATTGGATTTGACAAGATTATGAGAATGGGTGATTTTGAAGTTAAAAATCTGGAAATCATCGAAATAAATGATGTTGTGTATGATAAAATCGCTTACCGAGAAGGTACGGAAGGTGTTATTGGACTTTTCTCTTCAAAGGAAACAGACATAAAAACCGTAAGTCTTGCCTCTAAAAATCCTCTCATTTTGGTTGCTGAAGCCCCGGAAAAACCAGGAAATATCGGAGCTTTGCTCAGGACCGCTGATGCTGCCGGAGTAGATTTGTTTATTATAGCCAATCCTAATACTGACCTGTATAATCCTAATATTATAAGAGCCAGCCTCGGTTCGGTTTTTACGTCAAAAGTAATTGCCAGCACCACAGATGATGTTATAGCCTGGCTCCGGAAAAACAATATTGAGATTCACTGTGCCCTGCTGTCAAAAAAAAGCGTCCCATATTTTGAAACTGATTTTAAGGGACCTTGTGCTATTGTGCTTGGCACAGAGTCTGAAGGGCTCAGTGAAGACTGGGTAAAAAATGCCGATAAAAATATAATCATACCCATGCATGGCACTGTTGATTCGATGAATGTGTCTGTAAGTGGAGCTATCCTGGTATTTGAAGCATTGAGACAACGGTCACAAAATTTCTGATTTTGTGCAATTACATGTAATAAAAAAGCCCCTTGATTAAGGGGCTTTTTTATTCAAAGTTTTTGTCTGGTGTTATTTACTCCACCGCGATCATTTTCTTAGTAGCTGAGAACTCACCGCTTGTCAGAGTATAGTACATAACTCCGGCAACACCCAACTGCTCCTTAGTGAATACTTCACTGTTCAAGCCTTTGTTTGCGT
>JAGVTV010000145.1 GCA_019136675.1 Bacteroidota bacterium | reverse complement strand
GCGAGACTGAAGTCTTCAATATGCACCACATCATAGCCGGGTCCCATAAGCGGAACATTGATTTCCTTGATCCCCTTGCGTTTTAGCACAGTGCCGGTGATGGCTTCTGCCGAAGTAGACTCCGAAATCTTTTCATTGATCAGACTTTCCGGTTCATCCCCGGCGTCTGACTTTGTATTTTCCCTGCAGTCAAACTCAGCGACCGGAACCCAGATCTTTTTGTTTTCCTTATAATTTTTGTCCCGTATGCCAGCTTCCAGCAGATCAAGGTTGAGCTTTTCTATCTTTTTAGCGATGTCAAGGTCGTTTATGCCTACGGATGTCCTGATGTTGACTCCGTTAAAGTCCTTTATCACGAGCGGAAGCTTATACACACGACCTGCTACAATGGAACGTTTGCGTCCGATCTTGTTGAGTTTTTTAAAAGACTCCACATTGCATGTGTGTGGGGTAAGCAGATACCTCGAAAGAAGTTTCTGGATGTTTTCTCCTTTTTTTACCTTGGCTACAGCATGGCTTTCAGCAGCGGTAAGTGAAAAAGAATAAAAAAATACTGTGCAAAAAAGAAGGATTCGTTGCATAAATCGGTATTTTGAGCCTGATGGTGCAAATTTACATATTATTTATTTACTACATATATAAATTATTGAAAAAAAATATTTTTATTTATAAAAATCTTGTGTCATAAAATCTTTTTTATACCCGAAAGCCATTGACATGGAGTGAGTTGGACGTTTTTAAAATCCGGACGATTATTATATACAAACGTAAATTTCATTCACCTGATTGTACGGGCTGACGTCAATTGCGGAATATTTAAAAACAATGCGGTGACAGAAACTGCCACCGCATCCGTAATGCTGGTGTTTTTAATCAAGTATTAAATCTAAAAAAAAAACAACAGCAAATTATATGTCAAGAATCGTCTATTCTACACTCTACATTATCTCAAGTGTAGAGTATCCCTGCCCGTTTTTTTGAACCCTTATCTGGGTATTTATTCTTTCTTTGAGGCTTTCTACATGGCTGATGATTCCGATGGTCCTGCCACTCTCGGATTGCAGTTTTTCGAGCGTTTCAATGGCAGTTTCAAGCATTTCGGCATCCAGGGTTCCGAACCCCTCATCGATAAACAGGCTTTCCAGCTTTACATTTTCGGATGCCATGTCTGACAGGCTGAGGGCCAGGGCAAGACTGACAACAAATGTCTCACCGCCCGAAAGTGTTTTTACGCTTCGTTTTGTCTTTCCCTGGTATAAGTCTATGATGGTCAGGTCAGCTTCTATGTCAGTAACATCCAGGATATAGCGGTCATTGAGTTCACGCAGCCTTCGGTTGGCAAGCTGGATAAGATGTCGCAGGCTCAGATTCTGGGCATATTAGTATTCAGGGCCCCCAGACTTTTATTGAGGGTATCTCGTTCATTTTCGAGTTGCTTTATATCATCTTTGAGGGCTGACAATGTGGTGGCGTTATCAGGGGGAATTTGCAGCTTCTCAAGCTCTGACCTCAGGTTGCCAAGGGTTGTGGTAATCTGTGTCTGTTCGGTCGAAAGTTGTTCCCGGGTTTTAGTCAATTGCTTGTATTCTTCGTCATTCAGGACATCCGAGAGGGCTCCTGATATATCGCCATATCCGAGTGCCTTCAGAGGGGCTGCAATCCTGTTGCCGGCGGATTCGACTGACGTTTTGATGGCAGTTGCATCCAGCTCCTTGCTATGAAGGATTGCCCTGTATTCCTTCAGCAGATCCCGGGCACTGATGTAGTCGTTTTGGATCTTATTTGCATCGGCACTTACATCCTGGCCGGTGTATTTGTCCATTCGCTGCTTTTCTGCGACTGATTTTTCGGATGCAAGGCTTGTCAGTTCCGAGAGAATCAGCACACATTGGTCCAGAAGGCCTGATGTCACGGCATCTTCGTATTCAACTGTCAGGGTTTTGACTTCTTCCCTTATGCTCTCAGATTGCAGGAGTACCGCCTTATGATCCGGCATGCCTGAACCGCCGGCTTGCCAGGCTTGCTCTATCCGGGAGATTGTTTTTTGGTGTTCATTCAGCTGATGATTCAGACTTTCCTTTTGTGCATTGGCGGAAGCCAGCGATTCTGTAATTTTTGCAAGGATGTCTTTTTGAAGGTCTTGTTTTTTTATTGCTTCACGGAGTTCAAGTTCTGCCTTTCCCAGGTCAAAAAGCAGGTGGCCCTCCGTATAGGGGTGGTCGGTTGACCCGCAGAGCGGGCAGGGTGAGCCGGCAGTGAGCCGTGAGCGGTGCTCTTCCATGCCTGCTACAGCCAGTTTATTTTCCTTTTCTATACGCAGCTGTGCTACATTTTTATCACGGGCGGCGAGTTCTTCAGATGAATTTGCCTTCATCTTTTGCATTGAGTCGAGGTCTTCCAGCAGTTTGTGTTGCCTGACCTTTATATCGGCGACCAGAACCAGGTTTTCTTCCCGCTGGGCGGCTTCTGTGGCAAGTTTCCGGAGTGTCTCATGTTTTTCGCGTAAGCTCTCCATGAGGGTCCAAATTTCTGTCTGCGTCCTAGGATTTGGATACTTACTACGAAGGGCGGCTTGTTTTCCAAGGGCAAATTCCAGCTGCGAATGGAACGGTAAGCTTTTTATATTTTGAATGACAGGGTTTTCCTTGCTGCTGTCTAAAAAGTCGGTGTATTTTTGCTGGACTTTCTGGCCGTGTTCACGGAGTTGTCTGATTTGGCTGTCGAGGATGTTGACCTCATTTTCAAATTTCTTCATTTCTGAAAGAAAATTCTCTTCACCGATTTCAGTGCCTGTCAGAGCCGACATGGCTTTTATGGAGTCGCCGAGCCCCGATTCGAGCTGTATGATCTTGGTTTTGGCCTCGCTGATTTCGTCCAGGATATCCCGGTACCTGACCATATCATTTTGATAGAGGGCCAGGTCACCCCTGTAGGCATCCAGGGCCTGATGTTTTTTCAGTCTTTGTTTTTCGGGTTCAAATTCCCCCAGTTTTTTTGTCAGCCGGGTCATCTGCTCTTCGGCTGCTATTATCTGGCGGGAAAGTTTTTCCCTGTTTTCCAGCAGGACCGAAAGCCTTATTTTTTCTGTGAGTTGACCACTTATCTCTACCATCCTCTGTTTTGACGATCGGATGCCAAGAGTCCTTTCTCTGACCTCATCCGCAGTGAGGACCGGTATGGATTCTATCTGTTGTTTTTTTTGCTCCAGACCCAGTTTGCTTTCCTGTGATTTGGCATACGCCGCTATACCCAGTTTGCGGTAGATTACGGTGCCTGTGATCTTTTCAAGCAGGCTGGCCCTTTCCTTGTCGTCTGATTTCAGAAATCTGGCAAATTCACCCTGTGAGAGCAGGATAGATCGGACAAACTGGTCGTAGTTAAGCCCGATGACACTTTCGTTGAATGCCGGTACCTCGGACTTTTTATCGGTCTGAAACTCGTTTTCCGGCAGTTTTGCCACCGTCATTTCATAGTCCTTGAGGTTACCGTTACGGTTGCGGCTTATGCTCCAGGTGGACCGATATCTTTGATTGCCGGCTTCATATTCCACCTCTGCACTTGCCGTATCTGTAAAATGCGTCATAACGCTGCCTGCCTTTTCTATTTCAGAACTGCTTATTTTGGCATCAAACCTCGGCATACGGTTAAAAAGGGCAAGGGTGATCACATCCAGAATGGTGGACTTACCTGCTCCCGTAGGCCCGGTAATCGCAAACAAGCCTGCCACTGAGAGGGGAGGAGCTGCAAAGTCGATGGTATGCCAGCCCTTGAGTGAATGGATGTTGTTAAAATGAAGTTTCAGGATTTTCAACCCACACCGTTTGATGGCAAATGTACAAAAGAGCAGCAACAAAAGGTAATGGTTTTCATCAGAAATGTGATCCGTATTTTATGTCAAAGCCGATGTAGTGTCGTTCTGCAATCAATTATTGGAAAACTTAAAATTACCCTTTGGATATTCCAAAATTCAATTACCTTTGCATTAACCAAATGGTTAAACTAAATGGTTGACAATATTGACATACAGCCAACTGACGCCAAAGAAAGGATTAAGGCAGCCGCAGCCCGCATCTTCAGCCTCCGTGGTCTGGAGGGAGCACGCATGCAGGACATTGCCGACGAGGCTCAAATCAACAAGGCCATGCTTCATTATTATTTCAGGAACAAGCAGCAATTGTTTGAGCTAATCTTTGAAGAAAAGGTAAAACGTATATTTTCAGCCCTTGAGGCACTTTCAGGTTCTACTGCATCTTTTGAGGACCGCATCAGGTCGTTTGTTGACACGCAGATTTCCATAGTGCTTGAGTTTCCTGCTATGCCCTTATTTGTCATGCTGGAAGCCCGCAAAAATCCCGGGTTGCTGGAGGAAAAATTCGGGAAACTTCCGGTTGCAGCCATCCGTACGAAGTTCAGCAACATGGTCCGGGCGGAAGCAGAGGCAGGAAATATAAAGGTGGTTGCCTTTGATCAGCTTTTTGTCAATATCATGTCGTTGTGTGTCTTTCCCATTATTGCAGAGCCGATGATCCGTCACGTGCTTGATAAGGATGAAGCCTCATTTCGCGACCTGATCGAAGCCAGGAAAAAACTCGTGGCTGACCTGATTATCCATGACTTAAAACCCTGATAATATGGTATATTTCAAATCCATACTTGTACCTTTATTTATTGTTGCGGCATTTTTCGGCCTTTACGGCCAAGGGAAGTATACACTTGAAGATGCCATCCTTGACGGAAAAAACAATTCACCTTCAGCGAATATTTATAAAGTTTCGTCCATGGAGAAAGAACTCAGGAACCGGAACGCAGATTCAAAATATCTACCACAGGTAAATATGGGGGGGCAGGCAACATATCAGTCAGAAACCACCGGGCTTGATATCAGTTTTCCGGGAGTGGCCATACCCAGGCTTTCAAAGGACCAATACAAACTGCAGGCAGATATTAGCCAGTCTGTCTGGGACGGAGGCCTGGTCAGAGCACAAAAAGCGGTCAACGAGACAGCAGCAGCCATGGAGACAGCCCAGGCGGAGGCAGAGCTGGAGGCAGTTACAGAGCAGGTCATACAGACGTATTTTGGTATTCTGGAGGCTGATGCCAATGCCGGCATCCTCTCTCTGAAGGGAAAAGACCTGCAAGTCGCAAAAAAAAGACTGGAGGTTGGGGTGGCCAACGGAGCTGTTTTGAGAGCAGACCTCAGGAGACTTGAAGCCGAAGAACTCACTCTGAGGCAACGGGAAGCTGAATTGCAGTCCGTGCGGCGAAAACTGATACAAAGCCTCGGCATCCTTACAGGCAGAGATCTCGAGACCAATGTACAATTGCCTGTACCCTCTGACATCACTCCGGAAGGAGAAGACTTTGGCTCCAAACCCGCCATCAGGCTCTTTGCCCTACAGGAAGCCCAGCTGGATAATGCCAGAAAATCGGAAATAGCCCTTAGCCGACCCAAGGTGCAGCTGTTTGGTCAGGCAGGGTACGGAAAACCCGGTCTCAACTTCCTCAAAAACCAGTTTGATTTCTACTGGCTGGGTGGCCTTCGCATGCAGTGGAATTTGGGCCATCTATATACGACCAAAAGGGATGCCCAGCTCACAGCCATACAAAAGGAAAAGTCAGGCATCCGCAAACAAAATTATGACAGGCAGTTGCGATTGCGGTTGGCAGCCCTCAGGTCAGACATTGACCGCTTATCTGAGGTTGTGGCTACTGACGGCGAGATCATCAGCCTCCGGGCGGAGATCAGAAAATCGGCGGCAGTTCAGTATGAAAACGGCTCTAAGGCAATAGCTGAGTACATTGATGTCATCAACGATGAAAATGAAGCCATGATTGTCAGGGAGGTACACCGGTTGCAGTATCTCAGGTCTGTTTACCTGTACAACCTTACTGCGGGCTCTCATTGACCAAATTTTAAAAAGAAAGATAAAATTTCACATTTTATGAATACCAGAATAATCAGGATACAGTATATATCAGTAATAGCCATTATTGCTATGGCAGTAATGCTGTCATGCCGGAAAAACGGTGTCAGGTATGACGCTTCCGGTACGTTTGAATCCAGGGAAGTTATTATATCCTCCGAAGCCAATGGAAAAATCCTGAGTTTCCCTGTCAACGAAGGTGACCGGGTCTCCAGGGGCCAGGTTATTGCCAGGGTAGACAGCACCGGTTTGCTTTTACAGATGGAACAATCGAAGGAAGCAGTGAGGGCCATCGACCAGAAACAAAACAGTCCTCAGCCACAGATATCTGTGTTAAACAAACAACTTGCAGTAGCTGAAGCACAGGAAAAGACCCTGGCTGAGCAGCTCAGAGTACTCGAGAAGGAGCAAAAAAGGGTCAGGGCCATGTTTGAGGGCGAGGCAGCCACCGCACAGCAACTCGATGAAGTCAGCGGCAAAGTGGATGTGTTAAAGCAACAACTGACAGCAGCAGCCGAACAGAAATCAGTCATTGTGACGCAGATAAAGTCGGCCCGCGAACAGGTGGCCATACAAAACCGGGGTATCACCAGCGAAAAGGCTCCCATGGAAAAAAAGGTAAGCCAGATAGCTGACCAACTGTTGCGGACGACCATCCTGGCTCCCGAAAATGGGACAGTGCTTACCAAATATGCAGAAGCCGGTGAGTTTACAGCAATAGGAAAGCCATTGCTCAAGATTGCAGACCTGGACGAGATGGTCCTCAGAGCTTATATTACAGGTGACCAGTTGTCTTCGGTAAAAGCCGGTGATAAGGTAGATGTGTTTGTAGACCAGGGCAGCGAAGCGTATAAATCGTACCAGGGAAAAGTGTTGTGGATCTCTGACAAGGCAGAATTTACACCCAAGACCATACAGACAAAGGACGAACGGGCTAACC
The DNA here is from genome assembly GCA_019136675.1 of Bacteroidota bacterium. GTDB lineage: Bacteria > Bacteroidota > Bacteroidia > Chitinophagales > Saprospiraceae > OLB9. The sequence goes on along the minus strand of JAGVTV010000145.1, from coordinate 9,902 downwards.
TGGTGTATGCCATGAAGGTAAGTGTAAAAAATGACGGTATGATCAAGCTGGGAATGTACGGAGAGGTGACATTGCCAAAACAGGGCAACGCAAAATGATCGAAGTCTCCGGCATATATAAGTCTTTTGGCAAGAAAGGAGAGATTCCCGCCTTGAATGACGTTTACCTGGATGTAAAGGAAGGAGAGTTGTTTGGAGTTATAGGCCCTGACGGGGCGGGTAAGACTACGCTTTTCAGGATTATAACCACTCTGCTGCTGCCTGACAAAGGGTATGCCAGGGTAGGAAGGTATGATGTTCAAAATGATTTCAGGGCGTTGAGAAAGATTCTTGGCTATATGCCTGGCAGGTTTTCGTTGTACCAGGATCTGTCAGTGGCAGAAAATCTTGCTTTTTACGCTAGTATATTTAATACCACAATTGTGGCCAATTACCACCTGATTCGTGACATCTATGTGCAGTTGGAGCCGTTCAAAGACCGGCGTGCCGGTGCCTTGTCGGGCGGAATGAAGCAAAAACTGGCCCTGTGTTGTGCTCTGATACATAAACCTCAGATACTGGTGCTGGACGAGCCCACCACGGGTGTCGATGTGGTCAGTCGTAAGGAATTCTGGCAGATGTTGCAAAGGCTTAAAAGCGAGGGTATCACCATCCTGGTATCTACACCCTATATGGATGAAGCGTCGATGTGCGAAAGGCTGGCACTCATACAGCAGGGGCGAATACTCAGCAAGGGCACTCCGGCAGGAATACTATCGGATTATTCGGGGCGGCTATTGTCAGTCAGGACCGGAGATATTTACAAGGCCAAACTTGCACTGGAAAACGCTGCAGATGTAGACGATGTCTATATTTTTGGCGAAAGCCTGCACGTCAAGACACAAAACCTGGATCCAGCTAGGATCGAAAGGCTGCTGGCTGCAAATTCAGTTGAGGTTTTTGATATTAAGGTTATACCTCCCACCATCGAGGATGTGTTTTTAGCAAAACTGCAATCATGAGCACTGCACTACTTGATACATGGTCAATCGAAACCCGCGACCTGACGAAAAAATTCGGGGACTTCACGGCGGTGGACAGGATCAGTTTTAAGGTGGGTAAAGGGGAGATCTTCGGATTTTTAGGTGCAAACGGAGCCGGCAAAACCACAGCCATGAGGATGCTGACCGGACTTCTGAATCCCACCTCCGGCAGTGCATTTGTGGCAGGTTACAATATAGCCACAGATCCGGAGTCGGTCAAGAGGAACATCGGGTATATGAGCCAGAAATTCTCCCTGTACCAGGATCTGAGGGTCTGGGAAAACATCGAGTATTACGGAGGTTTATATGGCATGAGCCTTAAAGAGATCAGGGAAGCCACGGGCAGGATGATGGAAGATCTTGGGATGAATGCGGAGAAAAACGTACTTGTATCTGAGTTGCCTCTGGGGTGGAAACAAAAGCTTGCTTTTTCCATAGCAATCATGCACCATCCCGGTATAGTGTTTCTGGATGAGCCTACAGGCGGTGTGGACCCCATCACCCGGAGGCAATTCTGGAATATGATCTATCAAACAGCCAGAGAGGGCATTACTATTTTTGTAACTACCCACTATATGGATGAAGCTGAGTATTGTGAACGAGTGGCCATCATGGTGGATGGGAAAATCGAGGCCATTGGCAAGACCTCAGAGCTTAAATCGGCTTACCATGCAGGGTCTATGGATGAAGTTTTTTATTTGCTCGCAAGAGGGGCTACCAGAAGCGAATGACCTGTAAAGTGAAGATATCATGAATCAGCTCAAGGCATTTATATTGAAGGAGATCTTCCACATATTGAGGGACCGTAAGACTCTTCTGGTTTTATTTGGAATACCCGTGGCACAGATTATACTTTTTGGATTTGCTTTGTCCAATGAAGTCAAGAATACCCGGCTATTGGTTTGTGACCAGGCCCACGACAGTTATTCTGCCCTGCTGACATCCAGACTTGATGCCAGCAGGTATTTTGACGTGACAGGCTATACCGAAAACCCCGAAAAAGGGCTTGCCGATCTGCGGGCGGGCACAGCACACATGGTCGTGGTCATCCCTCAGGATTTTGCAGGCAAACTGGACCATGGAAATGAGGCCAATATCCAGTTGCTGACAGACGGCACCAATCCAAACCTGGCTGCCACGATACAGCTGTACGTCCAGGCCATAGTAAATGACTTTAGAAATGATATGTATGGAAAGCCGGACCTTCCGTACGAAATCGGCGTCAGCCCGAGGATGCTGTACAATCCGCAACTCAAGGGTTCCTATACTTTTGTTCCGGGTGTTATGGCTATGGTGCTGATGATTATATGTACGCTGATGACCTCGGTGTCTATTGTTCGTGAAAAGGAACTGGGCAACATGGAGATGCTGTTGGTATCACCCATGAATCCCATGACAGCCATCTTTTCCAAGGCAGTTCCGTATCTTATGCTGAGTCTTCTGCTGGTGACAGTCATCCTCATACTTAGTGTAACCGTGTTGGAGGTGCCAATCCGGGGCAACATTTTGCTGCTTTATCTGGTAAGTTTTGTTTTTATCATCACGTCATTATCTTTTGGACTTGCCATTTCCACTGTGACCAACTCTCAGCAGGTTGCGATGCTCATTTCACTCATGGGTCTGATGCTCCCCACACTCATGTTCGGAGGTTTTATGTTTCCCATCGAAAATATGCCCCTGCCTCTTCAGGTGGTTTCAAATATTGTTCCTGCCAAATGGTTTTATTACAGCATCAATGATATCATGATAAAGGGTCTTGGCCTGAGTGCAGTCTATCAAAGAGTATTACTGCTTATCGGCTACTCTGCGGTATTTTTGGCCATAAGTTTCCGAAACTTTAAAATAAGGCTGGCATGACTGCATTTTTCCTCATACTGAAAAAAGAGTTCAGGCAGATCTTCAGGGACCCTGCCATCCTGCGGCTTATTTTCCTTATGCCGGTGCTGCAACTCATCATATTGCCGTTTGCGGCTGACTATGAAGTTAAAAATATCAAGGTGGGGATCATTGACCTGGACCATTCTGATTATTCAAGGAGTCTCATCACAAAGTTTGAAAATTCGTCATATTTTAAGTTGGCAGTCTATTCGTCTGACCATCACCAGGCTCTGAAGTGGCTCGAAAAAGAAGAGGCTGACCTTGTCATTGAGATTCCGCCCCGATTTGAGTCGACTCTTATCAGAGAAAATTCTGCCACTCTGCAACTTGTGGTCAATGCGGTCAATGGGACCAAGGGCAACCTGGGGGCTGCCTATACATCCGGGGTCATACAGCAATTTAACCAGGAAATCAGAAAAGACTGGTTTGAATTTCCGCGGTTCAATCCTGAGCCGTTTATTACTGTGGTCCCGATCAGCCTTTACAATCCTTACAGCGATTACCAGAGGTTTATGGTGCCCGGTATTCTGGCTGTTTTACTGACCATGACCGGAGGGTTTCTTTCGGCCCTCAATATCGTCAAGGAAAAGGAGCTTGGCACCATCGAGCAGCTCAATGTTTCCCCGATACGAAAGTACCAGTTTATCCTGGGCAAGCTGGTGCCTTTCTGGCTGCTGGGCTTTGTGATCCTGACTCTGGGCCTGGTGGTAAGTTATGTGGTGCATGGCATCGCACCCGGTACTAACATCGGAAATATCTACATCTTCACCGCTTTGTACCTCTTAGCCATTGTGGGATTTGGGTTGTTGCTCTCCAATTTTACCTCCACCCAACAGCAGGCCATGATGGTCGCATTTTTTTTCATGCTCATTTTCATCCTGCTGAGCGGACTGTATACTACCATTGAGAGTATGCCCCCATGGGCACAGAAGATAGCTTACATCAACCCTCTGACATACATGGTAGATGCCATGCGTATGGTGCTCCTCAAAGGGGCCACCCTCAGGGATCTGTTACCACACTTAAGAGTCATCGCAGCAATAGGCATTGTGCTCAATTTCCTGGCTATCTGGACCTACCACAAACGGTCCTGATACACCGTTGGGACGTGGTGGAGACAGTTCTTCAGATCATATAGGCAAAATCTATATTTAATTTGGGCAATTATCTTACTTTTGCATCGTTTATAAAATCCACAAGAACGTAATTAATGTCAGTTTCGGTAGCAGGTTTGACAAAGAGGTTTGATGACCAGATAGCAGTTAATGAGCTGAGTTTTGAGGCCCGTCCCGGCGAGATACTCGGTTTTCTGGGACCCAACGGGGCCGGAAAGACTACCACGATGAAGATGATCTGCGGCTATATGCCTCCTGACGAAGGCACAGCTGTGGTCGAGGGGTATGATGTCAATGAGTCACCGCTGCAGGCCAGGAGGAAAATCGGCTATCTGCCCGAGCATAATCCGTTGTATGACGAGATGTACATACGTGAGTTTCTCCGTTTTGTGGCCAGTATACACAAGATCGAAGACAAGGACACGAGAATCGAAGAAGTAATAACAATGACCGGTCTTGAAAAGGAAAAAAACAAGGTCATAGGCACATTGTCTAAGGGCTATCGCCAAAGGGTAGGGCTGGCTCAGGCCATCATCCATGATCCGGCCGTCCTTATCCTGGACGAGCCGACCTCCGGACTTGACATGAACCAACTCATCGACATCAGACAACTCATTCGTGACCTGGGTAAGGAAAAAACAGTCATATTTTCGTCCCACATCATGCAGGAAGTACAGGCTCTCTGCGACCGCGTGGTCATCATTAACAATGGGGCTTTGGTGGCCGATGAACCAATCGGGCGTTTGACCGCAAGGATGGGGCAGGGACAAACCATACACCTTGAAGTGGAACGGGCAGGAGTTTCTGATGCGGTATTTTCATCAATACCTGGAGTGGACCACGTGACCCGGGAGGGCAATATTTATGTCATTTCATCCACCGGCGGACAGGATATCCGCAAGCCGGTTTTTGAGGCCGCGGTCAAAAGCGGCCTTGTAATCCTGGAAATGAAGCTGGACAGAGCCAATGTCGAAGAAGTATTCCGAAAGCTAACGAAATCAAACTGAGATGTTCAGTATTTATAAAAGGGAAATATCAGCTTTTTTCAGTTCGGTTACGGGCTACCTGGTCATAGGCGTTTTTTTGGTTTCCGTTGGTTTGTTTATGTGGGTATTTTCGGATACATCCGTGATGGAATATAATTATGCGACCATGGACCAGCTCTTTTCCATCGCTCCTCTGGTCTTTCTGTTTTTGATACCAGCGATCACAATGAGTAGTTTTGCTGAGGAAAAAATGAAGGGTACCATTGAGTTGCTGTTTACCAAGCCGCTGACTATGTCTGACATTATTTTAGGAAAGTTTCTGGCCAATGTTACCCTGGTGGCCTTTTCGCTGCTTCCTACGTTGATCTATTATTTTTCCGTTTACAGACTTGGTTCGCCGGTGGGCAATCTGGACTCTGGGGCTATTTTCGGATCGTACATAGGCCTGTTTTTCCTTGGTGCAGCCTTTGTGGCCATAGGTATGGTGGCTTCCGCACTCACGACAAATCAGATCGTCGCCTTTATCCTGGGTGCCTTCCTGTGTTTCTTTTTTCATTGGGCATTTATGTATATAGCCCGAATGCCGGTGTTTACAGCCGGCCCGGATCTTTTTATTCAGAAACTGGGTATCAATTATCATTATACCAGCATCAGCAAGGGACTGGTCGACGCCAGGGATATTGTTTATTTCCTGTCAGTGATCTTCGGTTTTCTGTTTGTTAATTTTACCATTCTCGAAAAAAGAAGCTGAACATGAACTGGAAAGGATTTAGCCGTTCGGGAAGGTGGGTCAGATTACTGCTTGTATTGGCGATTTTATTTGTGGCCAATGTCATAGTTTCGTTTGTGCGGCTGCAGTGGGACCTTACGGAAGACAAGAGGTTTACAATCAGCAAAAACACCGCGGGCATTGTGGCTGCTACCGATGATAATGTGAGCATCCGGGTATTACTGGACGGAGAGTTTCCAGCCGGGTTTGTCAGACTTCAGACCTCAGTGCGTGATATGTTGGATAAGCTTCGTGACATCAATCCCAATATCAGCTATGAGTTTGAGGACCCATCTGCCGGCACTGTCCGTGAAAAAGAAGAGCGTCGAAAGATGCTGCAGGAAGAAAAGATAATCCCGGTATCTCTGAGTTATTCTGACGGTACCCAGGTGGTCCAGAAAGCCGTATATCCGTTTGCTATCCTGTACTACAAACAAAGGCAGTATGTGGTCAACCTGCTGGAAGATCAGAAGCCTGGAGACGATGAGGAGGTGGTGCTCAATAAATCCATTTCCCTGTTAGAATACAAATTTGCCAATGCTTTTCAGAAAATACAGGCTCCACGGCCTAAAAATGTCCTTTTTCTGCAGGGCCATGGAGAATGGGATGCCTCCCAGACATTCAGACTGGAGAGTGAGATCAGGAAATACCATAAGGTAGGCAGGGTCAATCCCGATACTCTGATGAGGCTGGATTCGACCATCGACCTGATCCTGGTGTGCGGGCCCAAGACTGCCATGCCGCTTAAGGACCAGTTTAAGATAGACCAATACCTGATGTCGGGTGGCAAGATCATATGGCTGGTAGACAAATTTGACGTCTCGCTGGACAGCATCAATAAACATAAATTTTATGTGCCGCCCACTTACGAAACCGGGCTCGATGATATGCTTTTTAAGTACGGTGTGAGGTTAATGCCTGACCTGGTGGTTGACCTGGAGTGCTCTGCCATTCCTCAGGTCGTGGGCATGACCGGTGACAAGCCGCAGACGAGATTATTTCCATGGATTTATAACCTGTCCGTGGCCTCAGACTCAGAACATCCCATTGCCAAAAATATAGACCGTGTCAACCTGTCATTTCCGGGATCGATTGATACTCTCAAAACCAACTCAGCTGTAAAAAAGACGATTCTTCTCCACAGTTCCCGATACAGCAGGACACAATTGGCTCCTGTGAGGCTAACCTTTGAGATCCTTAAGTCAGCTCCCGACCCTGCCAAGTTTAATGACGGTTACAAGCCACTGGCCGTCCTGCTCGAAGGGGAGTTTGAATCCTTTTTTAAAAACAGGATCACCCCTGAGTTTCAGACAATACTGGACCAGATAGGAATTAGGTTTATTGAAAAAAGCCGGCCTGCAAAGCAGATCGTGGTATCGGACTCAGACTTTGCTAAAAACCTGGTAAATTCTTCCACCGGCGAGACAGAGGAGATCGGATATAATAAATGGGAGCGGAGATTTTATAAGGGGAATAAGGAATTTATTCTCAATGCCGTGGAATATATGCTTGACGAAAACAATATTCTAACCTCCAGATCCAAGGAAGTTAAACTCAGGCTGCTCGATCCTGTCAGGACAAAGCAGGAAAAAACCTTCTGGCAGTTTTTAAATGTTGTCTTGCCGGTGATTCTCCTTATTCTTTTTGGCCTGGTGTACAGGTTTTTCAGGAAAAGGAAATACGCTTATTGACCCTGGTATTTAAAAATAAATTATTGGTAACCACGATAAATCGTCCCTGAATGAAAAAAATAATATGGCTCCTGGCCATTCTGGTAACAATGAGCGGGGTCGCATACTACCTCATACAGAGGGATAAAAAGCCAACGGATCATTCCATGTCTGCTTCCAGGGGATTTACTGTGGAATCCATGGACGATGTGGAAAAGGTGGTCATACGACACATCAAACTCCAGCCGCTGATCTTCACCAGGCAAGGAAAGGGATGGATACTCAATAGCCGGTATGAAGTGGATCCTGCCGTTTTTGTCAACGTCGAAAGGGTGCTTACAAACCTCAGGCTACTGTATATTCCATCAAAAGAAGCCACAGACCCGATTATAAAAAGCATCAAAATGAACGGCATACAGGTGGATGTATACACAGATGACGATGAGCCGGCAAGGATTATTTTTATAGGCTCTGATACACCCAAAAACGACGGGACCTACATGCTGCTGGGTGGCACAAACCAGCCATATGCCATGCACCTTCCCGGCTTAGCAGGAGGGTTGAGGTCGAGATTTGAGCAACCACTTGATAATTACCGAGACAGGACCTTATTCAGGGACTCACCTGCAGAGATTGACTTCATTAAGGTGGAGTATCCCAAAGATCAGCCGTCCTCCTTTATTATCAACGACCCTTCCCGTAACCTGGTTATTGAGCCGGTATCGGTTCGGGCTCCGTCCACAGGCGTCGTCAACAGGCGTTTTGCAGACAACTACCTGGCCCAGTTTGTTAGCCTGGGAGCAGAAGGGTTGCTTAACCAATATCCACTCAGGGACTCGGTTCTTGCTCTTAAGCCTGACTGCATCGTTACGCTGAGACGGAAAGATGGTATGGTCAGGAAGCATACCTATTACTCATACGACAACTTTGAGATCAGAGCCGGAAATGCCCGCACTCCCGCAGAGATAAGGGGTCAGAACCGCATGTTTGTACTGGTCAATGACGCGGATTTTTATACCGTCCAAAACAGGGTTTTTGGCGGTGTTTTCAGAGGCTATGATGAGTTTTTTCAATAATGTCTTTGGAGACATTATGAGGTTTTTATAGATTATGTAATTTTGACATAAAAGGAAAAAACATGACCTCCGCTATTCTGATGATTATTTCATTTTTACTGCTTCTCATTAACCAACGTCAACATTTTATGGATGGTTATCTGTGTGCTTTGGTGACTTTAATCGGAATGGTTATTTCGATTTCCATGACGAAAAAACAGTATGACCACGATAAATTTGTTGTACATTCGGTTATAGTTTCAGGCTTGTATCTCATGATTGTGTCTGAAGCTTTCGGACCAGCATTCGAAATTATTCTGAAGTCGGCAGGTATAGGATTATTGATCTGCGTTTCATATTTAAGATGGAAAAGAGACTTTTGATTCTGATGCTTTGTTTTATCTTTTCAACTACTTTGGCTTTAGGTCAATCATGTCCTGGTTTACCTTTTTTCCAATACGGTAATGACCGACCGTGTCCTGAGGTCTCTTGAAGAACTTCCGGTCAAAATCTCATACAGACCCGGCTCTGTGATTTCCTTCATGTTATCATCCGATGTAGAAAACATATCGGGGGTAATGTGAAATTTTAGATGCCTTTTTTCTCCCGGCATCAGTGTCACTCTCCGGAACGCTCTCAGCTGCAGGACAGGCCTTGCCTTTGCTGTTAACACGGGCCTGATGTAGAGCTGGACCACTTCGTCGCCTGTCATTTTTCCGGTATTTTGTAGGTTTACTTCCAGCAGGGTGGCTTCACCGGCAAGGATGGTGTCATTTTGGAGCTTCGCATCTCCGTAGCTGAAGGTGGTATAACTCATTCCATAACCGAATGGAAACAGTGGCTCACCCGATAAGTCATGGTAACCGTCACCCCGACCCGTAGGCAGATGTAAGTAACTCAAAGGCAACTGGCCTTCAGACACAGGAAATGTAACCGGGAGTTTACCGCCGGGACTGGTCCTGCCAGAAAGGACATTGGCCACTGCTGCACCACCTTCCTGTCCGGGGTACCACAGGCACATTACAGCATCAGCGGATTCCAGCCAGTTTTGCATGGTCACCGCACTGCCTCCCACCAGGAGGACAACAACCGGCTTCCCGGTTTTGTGCAGGGCGTTGATGAGTTCTTCCTGGCTTCCCGGCAGTTTTAAGGATGCCCTGTCCTGAAACTCTCCTTCATGGATGCCGGCCACGACAATGGAAACATCGGCATAAGCTGACCGGGCCAGGGCTCTTTTCAGGTCTTTTTGCCAGGTGTCTTTTATTCCATGGTCCCAGATAAGTCTTATTTTGCCATTTCCGGCGGGCTCGTAAAATTCTATGCGTATGGAATGCCGGCTACCTTTCTTTAACCGAAAACTTCTGAGGTCGGTATGGTAACCGGTCTTTTGCCAGCGGTCTATGACCAG
>JAGVTV010000121.1 GCA_019136675.1 Bacteroidota bacterium | reverse complement strand
TTACTTTAAACTGAACCCATCAGTTTGCGAACCGCCGTATACGAGACCCGTACGTACGGTGGTGTGAGAGGCGCTCCCCATCAGCTTTGGCTGGTGGGGCCGTCTACTCGATTACTGATAGTATCAATTAAAAGAATATCCAATCGTTATAAACCTTATACCTAAAAAATTAGCTTTCAATCCATTTTCAATAAACGAGGTAAAATTTGTTTGATTATATATTTCTTGTCCGTTTATTATATCAACTGAATGCATAACGTTTTTAAATTTAGAATTGTAATACCCAAGCGAAAAACCTGTTTCAATACCTATACTTAGTTGATCTGTAAAATAGTATTTCATCCCTAAAAATGGACTTACACCAGGGTTTATAGTTCTTTCAAGTTGATATAAAACATTATAATTATTGAAAAAATTATTATATGAAATGCCGTATACTTGTCCCCCATCATAATAATTTGTGAAAATATCACATCCAAAAAAGTGAACAAACCTTCTGTTTTGAAATTGTTTTTCTATTCCGATTCCAAAACTTACATCAACATTATTTTGAGACTCGAAAGAGAATTGTCTTCTCCTAATAGTATCACTTCCAAATTTAATATTAGAATTTAGAGTAAAATACGTCCTTAAAAATTTAATTGATTTTACATCAATTAGTTTACCAGCGTTATATTTCTTCTTGAACATAATTGTAGCTGCTGCGGTATTATTGTAAATGTTTTGAATTGATCTAAATCCTAATTCAACCTGATAATTGTTCTTCCTAATCTCGTCAATTTTGGGTGTATTTCCTGCATTTTGAGAGAATAGGACGCCTTGAAAAAAGGCAATTAATATTATACAACTAAATATTTTGTTCATATTTTATCTATTTTATTATCAGTAACTATAATATTTGACACGCCAGGAGATGATATTTGATATGTATTGTTATCAAGAAAATTGATCTCTGTTATGCCTCTCCAAATACTATCTTTATTAATGCCTCCGGTAATTGTTTTTCCATTTTCGCCCTGCCATATTCCATGAAAATCAGATCTGGTCAATTTAAAATCAGAATCAGTATTACATCCATTTAAAATGAATAATACAACTATAAGATGTATTAAGTCCCTTGTTTTCATATTTTAGTTTTTTATCTATAAAAATGCTATTTAAAGTCTCCGCCAGTTGGTTTATTTTGCCTGTATTCGATTTGAGCATCCACAATCCAGAAGTGTGCCTAAAAAAGATGATTAAATAGACCGATTTTAATAATTTTATTTTCAACAAAATTATTAATTTATTTGTCGCTTAGCAAAGGTAACTCTAAATTTATTACTTTTAAAAATATTAAATTGCAGTAACCCTTGAGGGAGGTGCCATCCATACTATTTCTTAAGGTACTCCTTTTTTCATTAAATAGGTAATTCTCCCGGCACCGGTATCGGAAATCCTGTGGTAAACGACAAAGAACTGCTGACTTCCCTGGTAGTCATATTAGAGAAATTACATGATTTCCTGGATAAAAAATTATAATCCCTGTCATCAGTCTTCACCCTTCCTTCTCGATGGCCATCAGGGTGCGGAAGGCTACATACCTGTCAGCGTACCTGCTACTGTGGTCAGCCTGCAGCCGGGGGGCAAAGGTATCCTGGTAATGCCGGAAGGTGTCCATGTCCTTAGCTACATACTGGATGGCAAATCCGACTCCGTGATCGTCGTCATCGCCGAGGATCCTGGTCAGCTTGTACGATTCAAAACATCCTGTGGCCATCACATCGGGGATGTGTACCGACTTTTTTCGGTACCTTTTTTTGGCTTCTATGGCAAAGGTGCTACCACTGTAATCGGTAAATAGCTTCTGGTACAGTTCTTTTGCTTTTTCAGGGTTATTGAGTTTAGTCTCGTAGAGTTCTGCCAGCTCATAGAGTGCATTGTCTGCCCTGATTTCTTCGGCAAATTTTTCTATAATCTGAGAGTACATTTTCACCATTTCATCGGTCATCCTGAGTTTCCTGTAGATTCGGGCTTTTTCGTACAGTACGTCATCCTCGAGGCTATGCTCGGGAAAGAGGATTTTAATCGAGTCCAGTTTTTGAAGGGCTTCCTGGTATTTATTCTGGAAGGATAACAACTCGGCAGCGGCAAATATCTGCAGGGTCACCTCAGTGGTATCCATGCCCAGATTATCAAGGATAAACACGGACATATCGATAGCGTCATTGGATATGAGCTTGGAGGTGGCACCTTTCAGAATCTTAAACTGTTCCTGTGCCCACTTAAAGTCTCCGGCATAATAAGAAAGTTTTGCATTGCGGTAGCGGGCATACTCACCCACCTGCCCTTCCTTGAAGTCCTTATCCACCTGGCTGAAAAGCAGGCTTGCCTCCCATCTCTCGCCGTTCATCAGGTAATAATCACCTAGATCCAGTTTGACATTGGCTACAAATTCAGGGTGCTGGCCACCAAACTGACGCAATTCTTCCAGGATGGCGATGGCTGTATCGAGCTCATTGACATACAGGGCTTCATACTCTGCGTATTCCTGCATGAGTGGTGCCGTCTGGGTATTTCGTCCCATTTCGTCAAGGAAGGAATTGTACTCCTGCTTGAGGGCCAAGAGGTCTTCTTTGGAATAATTGAAGTTTTCAGTGACTTTAGCCTTCCTGCTTTTGAGCAATCCTCTTTTGGCTTCCAGGTAATAGCTGGTGCTTTTGCCATAGGTCGTGACCACATACTGATAGGCATCTATGGCAGTAACATAGTCCTTGTCCCTGTAAGCCACGTCTGCAAGACTGTAGACACGGCTGCCGTTTTCTTCAAACTGCCGGTCCAGGGCCTTGGCTTGGCGAAGGGCCTTTCCGTATTCCTTTTTTTGGGTAAAGGTCCACTGCAGCAGTTCGCCAAAGTGGGGTATATCGGTTTTATCCTGGATCTTCTGATACAGTTGTCTCTGCAGCTCCGGGTAATCATCTTCTGTCAGATATCTTTGGAGGGAAGTCTGAATGTTGATACTTGATTGTTCTTTTTCGGCAGCCTGAAGATAGTAGTGTATCATGTTTTTAGTGTCGCCCTGCCTGCGGTACAGATCTGCCAGGTTATAGTCAAAAAGGTTGGCGATATTGGCAACTTTTTCTCCTTTCCGGAAAGTCTCAATGGCGAGGTCATATTTAGCCAGATTTGTAAAATGATTGGCCAGCCCTGAGATACTTGAGGGGTCGGGCGAGAGATTGTCTATGGCTTTTCTGTATTCGGCATTGGCCTTATCTTGAAACCCCTGCCTCTCAAGAAGATTGCCGTAAGTCACCAGCAGTGAAACATCAGACGGAGTCTTTTTTATCTCGGCCTGGATGATTTTTGCCGCATTGTCATAGTCCCTGAGGTCGATAAGACACTGGATGTACAGGTTGAAGTATGTCTTGTTGGACGGGTTTTCCCTGTACAGATCCTCATACAGCTGAGCAGCTTTTTCATACTCTCCCGAATTATAATATTCATTGGCCAGCCGATGCTTTTGCTGTGCCGGTAGGTCGTATTGTACCAATGCAACAAAACAAAAAGCCAGAAGCATTAATTTCAGATAATATGACATGCACTAATTTTTGATAAAACAATACAAAATCTGTCAGACACTTATTCCCAACAATCTCCGGCTGGTTATGGTTTTATGCAGGGGCCATTACCATCCCGGTATCAGGTTGAGGCCCCACCTGAATGTACCACCTTGCTGCAATGGGCGGGCGTAATAGGGCTCCAGGATGAGGGCTCCGAAAAGATTAATCCTCATGGACAAACCTACCGTGGTAATTATCGTAGGCTTGGCAAGTTCAAGCCTGTATATCGGATTGCCGGAGTTATCCAGGATGATATTGCCTGCTTCGTCCCTCTGAACCACGTCAATTAGCTTTCCATCGGACCAGTCGCTCATCTTGTCAAACGTTACCCCGCTGTCCAAAAACAGGTTGAGGTCAGTGAGCAGGAAGGATGAAGGTATGATGGCCAGCCTTTTGGGACCGGTAAAGGGTAGCCTCAGCTCTACACCGCCAAGCAGCATCTTGGATCCCAGCAGCTGGCTGAAGCTAAGGCCAAGGTCCGATACGTCGGTATTGAGGACAGACCCAAGACCCCTGACAAAACCCATATTGCCGAGATAAAGCGGATAGACACTGTTGACCTTTTTTTCCCATCTCAGGTATGACATACCCCTGACTGCAAACGTAAAAGGCCGTAACCTCATATATTTGCGGCCATCTGCCAGAAATGCAGTATAGATGTCATTGCCCACATACTGTTCTACACCCACCCTGAAGCGGTGACCGGCCAGGGGTGAGGTAACGCCAAAGTATGAATTGTCACCGACCAGTGCCACATTGGCATTGGCTCCGACCCCTTTTTGGATCGTGTAGTAATTGTCAATGGGCAGTTGGTCTCCGGTGGGTATCCTCTCCCTCTCGGATGCCACCAACTGATAACCGGAAAGCTGGTCTCCCACATAATAATCATTGTACTCATCCCACCTGAAACTGCGGAAAGTACCTGCCAGCCCTCCTTCGAGTCTTAGTGTAGTGCTGAACGGATAATGGGCAAACAGATTGAGACTTTCGTCAAATATACGGATAAGGTTTGTGGTCGACTTTATAGCCGGAATGACATTGCCCGCCTGATCCTTTACGGAAGACTGTTCGTAGTTTTGATACCCGGTGATCAGAGGCACGTGGCTGAGCCCAACGTCGATAATCTCTCCGTTGAGTGAAAGCTGGCTGTACAACTGGTTGTTGCCCAGCAGGTCACTGAAGAGCATGCCCACACCTCCCTGGAGGCCCGTGGCATTTCTGAATGAATTGTTATTGGCTCCCACGCCTATTCCACCACCACCGCCTACATAATCCAGCTTGAAATGTGGGGTGTAGTCCAGGTTTTTAGTATTGGGCTCGGTCTGACGATAGTCGGTGTCGCTGTTTTTAAAGCTGTTGCCCACAATGTCTTTTTTATTGAGACCCGTGACCTCTGGTCAATAGCATGTATGTCTTCGACCTGTTTATTGAGCAGTTGCTCCGTGGTCGCACTGTATACAGAGTATTTGCCATTGTAAAAATGGGTGTAAAGCACCCTGTCCTTTTTGGTGCTGGCCGAAATCATGGGGGAGGAGCTGCTGATGCCGCTGATTCCAGTGAGCAGGTCGGTCATCTGGTAGACGGCACCCGATGACCTGTCATACTTATACATATTACGCATGCCATCTCTTTCGCTTACAAAATACAGGTTGTCCTGATAATCAAATACCGGATTGAGATTGTCTGCCCCTCTAAAAAAATCATAAATTTTTATTGTGCCGGCCGGATAGTCCATTTCGGCTATATCAAAGGTGTACCTTCCGTCATTTCTTCCATTGTCGACACTTGCCTTGTCATAACAAAAGACAAGTTTTGAGCCATCGGAAGAAAAAGAAGGCATTGCCTCGCTGTAAATGTCATTGGTGATCTGGATCGCCTTTTTTGACCTGATATTGATACTGTAAAGGTCTACCTGTCCCTCTTTCAGGCCGATGACTACGATCTCCTTACCGTCAGGATGAAATACCGGATTTGAAAAGGCCTCGAGATTGGACACCGTGATTGTATTGAGGGTTTTTCCTGTGTCAGCATCCTTTATCACCAGGACGTTTCTGCCTTTTTTAATCCCTACAAAAACGAAGTCCTTGCTGTTGGGTGACCATCCGCCGGATGACTCCATGACATTCATATAATCGAGGTCACCTGACTGTCCGAGGCTGGTGACCCTGTTGAGCACTTTTCCGGTATTGGCATCAGCTAAAAACAGGTCCATGTTAAATAGGTCTTTTTCGGAAAGGTAGATGACGTACTTGCCATTAGGGCTCAAGGCTGGTGAAACGTTTACTGAGCCGGAGTTTTCTTCGGATAACAGC
>JAGVTV010000135.1 GCA_019136675.1 Bacteroidota bacterium | reverse complement strand
GCCCGTAGGTTAGAAGCCAAGATTAAGTCCATGAAAAGTAAAATTTATATTCATAATCTTGTCAAGTTTCCGGAATTAGCCGCCAAATTATATAACGACACTTTATAATCAATTGAAAATCGGACCCGGCATTTGATTATTTGGTCAAAGCCATCTTACAAAAGGCCACCTATGAGCAGCTTAACAAAAATGAAGATCTGGCACCTATGCATACCTTTTGAAGGTGGAAGGATCTTTTGAAAAAAAATTCCCGGGCGTTGTAAAAATTTAGCCGGAAAGATGTCCCAGTTTAAGATTGGGTCAGGAGTAATTATTCCCTAAAATAAAAAATTATATTTCGCATTTCATCCATTCTACTCATTATTGAAGGTTAAAACACACTAAGATAAATTGTTTATGATTCATACCTGTAAGAAGTGTAGAAGGCATATCATCCGGCTTTTTATTCCATTCCCGTAAAAAAGCGGGAGGTTCATTATTTTTGGAATGATTTTTTCTGTATATATGCGGAGCAAAGTCATCTTATGGTATACCTTAAATCAATCATACAGGGCAGGCTGGAGTTTGGGACGCTAAAGAGTTATGAGAAGGTAACCAAAATGTTTCTGCAGCGTACCGAGACCTACTACAAGACAGATGTCATTTTTAAGTTTGAAGACATCTTTAATGAGGAGGAGCTCTCCCTTGAAATTCCCCGATTTGTCGGCCAGGTGACCGAAAAAGCCTTCAGGGTGACGACGGGTCTGCTCGGGTATTGTGCACAGTTTGCTGTAGCAGGATCTATTCGTGCCTGGCTTATAAACGAAGGCGAGGTGGTGCAGTACGAACTCATGGAACCCCAAAGCGACAAGGGGGCAGTGCAATCTTTTGTCAGGGGCCGTAAGCTGGTCAAGGAAAAAGGCAAGGAAAAGGAAGCCATAGAGGCACTGAGCAGTGCCATAGAAAAATATGACCGTCATGCCCAGGCTTATGAAAGGAGAGCCAAGGTCAACTACCTGATGAAAAACTACCACGATGCTTTGCGGGACTACAACAAGTGCATCTCTATAGATCCGTCCATCCCTACTTCATACTATGGCAAGGCCAAGATACACATCATCCGGGAAGAGTGGAAGGAAGCCATCCAGGCACTCGAAGAAGCCATAAAAAAATCCATCGCCCTCCAGACACTTTACTGGAAGTCCCGCCGCCTCAAGGCAGACTGCCACATCCAGCTTAAGGAATGGCAAAAAGCAGCCTTCGACCTTAAATTATTTACAAACAGGAATTTTGAGCCCGATAACCCAAACCGTTTCTGGCTGAGAAAATGCCTGTACCAGTACGGCAACGTCCTCTTAGAAACCGAAGATTATGCGGAAGCGATCAAAGCCTATGACAAAGCACTCAACCTTCCGGGAGTTGATGACGGTATAGAAGAATCAGAAATACTCACAAACAGAGGCCTGGCACGACAAAAAGCCGGCAAAAACGGCTATGTCAAGGATATCAAGGATGCTGCTTCCATGGGGAATAAAAAAGCAAAAAACCTGCTTAAGGCCATCCAGGAATGACAATTCCTGCTTTGAGTTATTCGGTACAAAAAATTTGAACCTTATTTACAACAAAACATACCTCCGTATTAACCAAGTTCTATTTGGTTATTTGGTATTTTATTTTGAATAGATTATTTCATATGTGCTTTTATTTTGTGCACCAATCTGATGATACACAAAATCACTGTGGTGTCTAAATAAATTCTGCCAGGAAAAACAATGACTTGAAAAAAAGTTATACTTTTAACACCCGAATAATCAAATCAAAACATGAGCACAGTAACTTCAGAAAAAGGACATCCCCGCGGCCTGTATCTCTTATTTTTTACAGAAATGTGGGAGAGGTTTTCCTATTACGGTATGAGGGCTATTTTCATCCTGTTTATGACAAAAGCCCTCCTTATCGCCAATGATAAGGCATCCATCATCTATGGCAGTTTTACAGGTCTTGTCTATCTCACCCCGCTTTTGGGTGGGTATCTGGCCGACAGATACTGGGGCAATCGCCGGAGTATTTTCCTGGGCGGCATCATTATGGCCCTGGGACAGTTTTTTATGTTTTTGAGCGGCTCATTTTATCAGGAGCAGACATTTGCCACTACCCTGATGTGGACGGGTCTCACCCTGCTCATTGTAGGCAACGGTTTTTTTAAACCCAATATTTCTACCATGGTGGGTCAGTTGTATACCAAAGACGATAATCGTGTGGACGGGGCATTTACCATCTTTTATATGGGTATTAACCTGGGTGCCTTTTTTTCGCCATTGGTTTGCGGCGGATTGGGAGACACCGGCAATCCCGCAGATTTCAAGTGGGGATTTCTGGCGGCCTGTATCGGTATGATCATATCCGTCATCTCATTTGAACTGCTTAAGGCAAAACATCTCAACGGTCCTGAAGGAAATGCTGTAGGTACCTCCGTGCGGGCAAGCGATATGAAAGTGCTTGGTCTGGTACTGGGTGCCACTGCCATTACCTTCTTCCTCATGAATTTCAATTCTTTCTTCAACACAGACTTTGACCTGATATTTTACCTGATAGTAGGAGCTTTCCTGCTGTCACCCATGGCAATCCTCAGCGATAAGTCAATTACAAGTGTGGAAAGGGACAGAATCATTGTGATCTTCATCCTTGCATTTTTTGTGATATTTTTCTGGTCGGCCTTTGAGCAGGCGGGAGCCTCTCTGACTCTGTTTGCCGAAGACAATGTTAACAGGGATGTGCCCTTTACCATCAACAAATATGTAATCGTGGCTTTCCTGTCTGTACTATCGTACTTTCTCATGAAGTTTCTCGAGTGGTTTTTCCAGTGGAAACCCAATACACATATGATTATCACCGTTGTCCTTGTGTTGCTCTACATGGCTCTGCTGTTTATGGGCAAGATTGACAATTTTTCAAAGGATGTCATACCCGCCAGCTGGTTTCAGTCTGTAAACCCGTTTGTCATCGTGGTTTTTGCCCCAATCATGAGCTGGCTATGGACAAGGATGGGCTCAAGTCAGCCCAGCTCGCCTACAAAGATGGCCATTGGCCTTCTACTGGTAGCTGTAGGTTATGTGGTCATAGCTGTGGGAGTCAAGGGTGTGGACGCATCGGTAAGGGTGAGCATGATGTGGCTGGTGTCACTTTATTTTATTCACACCATCGGCGAGTTATGTCTTTCGCCTATCGGCCTTTCCATGGTTTCAAAACTGTCACCCCTGCGTTTCTCCTCCCTGTTAATGGGTACCTGGTTTCTCGCCAATGCTTTTGCCAATAAACTTGCCGGAACGCTCAGCAGCCTTATACCGCCGGGAGCGGGAGAATCGGCACATAGCAGTGGCTCCGCTGAGGTAAAGTCATTGCTTGGCTTTCAGATAGTCAACCTTTACGATTTCTTCCTTGTCTTTATAATCATGGCAGGCCTTGCATCACTGATCCTTTTTGGTTTGTCCAAAAAACTCCAGAAAATGATGCACGGAATCCATTGATGCCTGCCACATAAAACACAATATTTTCAATGAAAAAGCCCGAATGAATACCGGGCTTTTTCATTATTGTCGGCCTATATCCACCAGAATTTATATTTTTGAGTTTTTAACCATTTAAAGATTCTAGGCAAATGGACAATACTCCCAAGTTGACACTGGACCAGATTCAGTCATTTGAAGGCAAATATCCTCCACAGCTATGGTCCCTATTCTTTACCGAAATGTGGGAGAGATTCTGCTTCTATGGCATGAGGGGTGTGCTTGCCATTTTTATGGTTAATCAATTGGGTCTGACTGACAAGGAGTCAAATCTTAAGTACGGTGCCATTCAGGCATTTGTGTATGCCTTTACCTTCATAGGCGGAATATTTGCCGACAAAGTCCTAGGATTTAAAAAGTCCCTGTTTTTCGGGGGCATCACCATGATCCTGGGTAATCTTCTGATTGCATTTTCGCCGCAGGATATGTTTTATATAGGGATCACCCTTTCCATCATTGGTACGGGATTTTTTAAGCCAAACATATCTTCCATGGTGGGCGATCTCTACCGGGATGGCGACAGCCGGAGGGATGCGGGATTCGGTCTGTTTTATTCCGGCATAAACATCGGTGCCTTTCTGGGAGGAGCTCTTTGTGTGTGGCTCGGAAAATATTACTCCTGGAGTTATGCTTTTCTGGCAGCAGCCATAGTCATGATCATAGGGGTCACCACATTTTTATTTACACAGAAAAACCTCGGTCCGATCGGCGATTCGCCATTGATGCACCTGGATAAGTCCTCAAGGTTACGAAAAGAAGCACTGGTTTATCTGGGATCCGTTATCAGCATTCCGCTTATCTACATTATGATCAGAAACACGGATTATACCGACTATTTTATGTACACTGTCGGGCCTCTGGCAGTCATCTATTTCCTGTACGAACTGGCAAAGGTCACTGGGAAACCTGCCAAAAACAAACTTATCGCTGCGTTTATTTTCATCGTATTCTCAGTTATATTCTGGGCGTTTTTCGAACAGAGCGGAGGCTCACTCAGTCTGTTTGCCGAAAAAAACCTGGACTTTAACCTCCTGGGAATGACCATTGACCCCAATGTGGTTAACAATACAAGCAATGCCTTTTTTGTCATTATCTTCAGCCCGCTGCTTGGCCTGTTGTGGATATGGATGGCCGGTCGCAGGATTGAGCCAAACACAGTGGTCAAATTTGGTTTGGGTTTTCTGTTTCTGGCAGCTGCCTTTTATGTCTTTTATGCCACACGGTTTTTTGCTGATGAAAAAGGTATTACTTCCCTCAACGTATTTACGCTGGCATATCTTATCATCACCTTTGGAGAGTTATGCCTTTCACCCATCGGACTTTCCATTATCACCAAGCTTTCCCCCAAAAAGATGGGCGGGATGATGATGGGCATGTGGTTTCTGGCTAGTGCCTACGGCCAATATGTGGCCGGCCTTCTCGGAGCCGGTATGAGCACCCCCGACGAATCCGCTTCCCTTACCGAAAAACTTAACCTGTACACTGACGGATATTATCAACTGGCCATTTATGCCCTCATAGCCGGTATACTGCTATTAGCAATATCACCGCTGGTCCGAAAACTTATGCACGAGGTCAAATAACCAATACCCATTAAAAACAAAAGCAATGTCAACAACCACCAATACATCGGGCAACGAAGATTTTTTTAAAACCACCGTGATGGGACACCCCGCCGGCCTGTTTACTCTTTTCTTTACGGAAATGTGGGAGCGGTTTTCATATTATGGCATGAGAGCTCTGCTGGTTCTTTTCCTTACCTCCTCACTTATCGACGGAGGATGGGGATGGCCCCGGGCCAATGCACTCGCTCTTTACGGGACATACACTTCCATGGTTTATCTCACCCCTCTTCTGGGTGGCATGATGGCTGATAAGTACCTCGGTCACCGCAAGGCAATAATTCTCGGAGCCATACTTATGACTTTGGGACACGCCTCAATGGCCATGGAAAGTCAGTTTTTCCTTTACCTTGGTCTTATCCTTCTCATTTTTGGAAATGGCTTTTTTAAGCCTAATATGACGTCCATGGTGGCAAAATTGTATAAGGACCATCCTGAAAAGAAGGACGGTGCCTATACAATCTTCTACATGGGTGTAAATTCCGGAGCATTTCTTGGCATCATGCTGTGCGGATACATTGGCGAAAAAGTAGGATTTTCATGGGGATTCGGCCTTGCTGGTATATTTATGTTTTTTGGCATGATGCAGTTTCTTCTGTCCCAAAGGATCTTTGGAGACGTAGGACTGCCACCAGCTAGAAATTTAGTTACAGGCCCGCAGGGACAGGTCCAGGACATTGCCTCAGAGGCTAACGGTGGCAGATTAAATCCCTTCACCACTACTGATCTCGTGCTCACCGCCATCACAGCCCTTCTTGCTCTTACCTGGGTGATCAATGATCCTATGTCCAAAGTCTACGGAAGCAATCTTTTTGGCAATTCCACCAATGCAGGTTATGTCATGCTGGGCTGCCTGTTTTTGTTTTTATTTTTATTGTTCAGCAGGATTATCAGATATTCTGCAGTGACCAGAGACAGGATGTTTGCTGTTTTTATCATTGCTATCTTCTACATGTTTTTCTGGGCTTCGTTTGAGCAGGCAGGGGGTTCCATGACCATCTTTGCCAAAGATTACGTCAACAGGACGCTGGAAGGCAGCGGGGCTGTATTATTCAAAATATTCAATACACTGTTGACTGTGGTACCGCTGGGAATAATTACGTATGCTCTTATCCGTTTATTCATGGTGACTTTTGATAAGTATGCAACGGCTACTTTTTCATTGGGTATTAGTTTCGTTATTATCTGGGGCATTGTGGTCTGGATGCTTTTTAAGGAGTTTTCAAAGTCCAGCACTGAGATTGCTGCCACGTGGTTTGGCATCCTGAATTCATTCTTTATAATAGCCCTGGGGCCTCTTTTTGCCAAAATTTGGGAAAGCAAATACAATCCGCCCGCGTCAGTAAAATACATGTTTGGCCTTTTTATGCTTGGCATAGGGTTTTTTGCCCTGTCCTATGGCTCAGCAGATATACCGCTGGGGGCCAAGGCAGCTTCTGTATCTGTTATATGGCTGATTATTGCCTACTTTTTCCACACCCTGGGCGAACTGTGTATTTCGCCGGTAGGACTTTCCTATGTGAGTAAACTTGTACCTGGCAGAATGATCGCCATTACCTACGGTATCTGGTACCTGGCCATTGCAGTGGGCAATAAAGTGGCCGGCACGATGGGAGGCATGATTGACAGCATTTCAGAAGAGCACGGATTGTCCAGGTTTTTCCTGATCTTTACGGTGGTTCCGGCTGCTGCAGGGTTGGTTATATTTTTACTGAGCCCTGCACTTAAAAAGCTCATGCACGGTATCCGATGATTTGACCGTTATTTTTTAGCCAGTCTTTTTGATACAATGGCGTCATCGGTCTGCACCTGGATAAGGTAGACAGCTGATTCCAGCTCCCTGACGTTTGTCTTAATTCTGTATTCATCCATACCTTCAATCGTCCTGTATAGCTTGCCCGTCATATCCATGATCTTTACAGAAGTGATTGGTTCGGAGGATGTGATGTGGACCTCTTCTGCAGCAGGGTTTGGAAAAAGTGATACCTCCGGTATAGTCTCCCTGTACCCGAGATAGTGGCCTGTGGTGGTCACTCTGTCCGGTTCAGTTCTGGCAGAAGACGGCAAACCGGATATTTTGACAGCATCAATATACACCTGGTCGGCATTGGTACTGGCATCACACTGGAAACTTATCCTGGACTTGGATGAAAGGGTGCCGAGTCCCTGGATGGTAAAAGAAACCTCATAGAAGTTGCCGTTGATAAAATCTTCCTCGCTGACATAGGCTTTTAGCTTTTCCCATTTGGTACCGTCAAAGTACCTCAGGAAAAAATCTTCGCCTTTTTCCATACTATTGGGAAAAAAGGAAAATTGTACCAATGCCCTGGAATAAGGGGAGAGGTCTATTTCCGGTGATGTCACGACCGATTCTTCCAATGAGTTATCCCGGATCATAAGCGAGTAATCACCTTCCCAGGAGTAGTTACCCTTGTACCTGTCTGTGTCCGAAAGCCCGCCGGTCCATCCGTCCCATCCGGCTTCAAAATAATATCCCGTGAGGGCAGAAGGTTCGCTGTCACCTGTACTGCATGGCTCACACGTGCCTCCGCAGTCCACACCAGTCTCGTCTCCGTTAAGAAGGCCGTCAGTACACGTAGGACAAGGATCGCAGGATCCACCGCAGTCTGTTCCGGTCTCGTCTCCGTTTTGTTTGCCGTCTGTACAGGTTGGAGTTTTGCTTTCCACACAAAAATCATGTTTTGAAGACTTGCCAAACGAACCTCCCTCTGCTACCAATACACCATCCTTATACAAAGAGTATTTTCCGGAACCATAGGCACAGCATATGCCATCTCCATAAGCATCAAGTATCGAAAAACTGTAACACCCCGGAAAAAGACAGGAATCCAGTACTATGGTCTGGTTTTTTTGCAGTGAGCTGTATGAGGGTCCCTTTAACACAACCACCCCTTGGGGGTTGGTGATCACCCAGGAGGTTTCCTGCGGATAATTGTCCAATGTCAATTGCACCCTGATCTTACTGCAATCAGATGCAACACTTGTCTGGCCGGAACCGCAGCCTTTGGACTGAAGGATTTTGTTGCGGACGCCTCCCTCGGCAAAAAGAGCCAGCATTCTTGTTTTCTGACCATTGGTAAACAGATTCATACAGTCATCATTGGAATAATCCATATAGTTTTCCACCATATTGATGTTGCCACAGGAGGTATGCCCTTTGTTGCAGCCGTAGTTAGGTCCGTCAGACTTTGGGGTGTCTGTCACAAAATCATCGGTCACACAGTCACCAGCTCCCCAGATATGCCTGAGATTGAGCCAATGGCCCACTTCATGGGTCGCTGTCCGGCCCAGGTGAAATCCGGGTGTTACATTTGGCCCCGTGCCAAAAACCTTATAATCGACGACGACTCCATCTGTCTCAGGCTTTCCGCCCGGAAACTGGGCATATCCCAGCACACTGCCGGTAAGATCACAAACCCAGATATTGAGGTACGAATCTGACGGCCAGGCATCTCTGCCCCCTTTTGAGCTGAATTTGACATTTTCGCTGCTCGTGCTGAATGATGAGGAGGCCGTATAAGTACGTGTGATCCCATTGGTAGGTAAGCCTGCCGGATCAGTGGTGGCCAGACAAAACTCAATACCCGCATCCGCTGCCACAGGCCAGAGGCTCGTGGTGTCCGTATTTTTTCTTCTGAAATCCCTGTTGAGTACAGCAAGCTGGGAATGTATCTGTTCTTCGCTCAGGTTTTCAGTATTTTCATTATACACTATGTGCACTACCACAGGTATGGTTACTTTCTGTCCGGACCTGGATGAAGCATTTTTGCTGAAGTCATGGGTATGTCTTTCGATCTTGTCGATCATCAGGGCCCTGGCGGGATCGCTCTTAATCTGATCGGCCAGCAACTCATCAGCTTGACATTGTCTTACCTGCAAACATGCAGGACCAGCCATGGCCAAACAAAGCGATATCACAAAAAATTTTTGAAACATTTACTGGGACTTTCTTCGTGGTTATTGATTAACATTTTACAACACATTACTAAAATTACAAATATGATGCCAATCCGTTTGTTTTCAGACAATCCTGCCAAACAGCCTTTAAGCAGGCATTTAAAAAATTGGTTACCTTTGCAGCCATTCAAAATTTAGATTAATCATTAAATTTTACATATGAAATTAATATCCTGGAACGTAAACGGCATCAGGGCTGTGGCTGGCAAGGAATTTATGGACCAGTTTGCCAGGTTTGATGCGGATATATTTTGTATCCAGGAAACCAAAGCCCAGGACGATCAGGTGGCCGAAGTATTGTCAAAGCTCAGCGGATACCATTTCCACTGCAATTCTGCCGAAAAAAAGGGATACTCCGGTGTGTGCACTATTTCACGCACAGAGCCAAAGTCGGTAACACTGGATATGGGAGTACCGCAACACGACAATGAGGGTCGTGTCATCGCTACCGAGTATAATGACTTTTATCTTGTCAATGTATATGTGCCTAACAGCGGCGAAGGACTTAAACGATTGGAGTACCGCAGCGAATGGGACGAAGACTTTTCCAACTACCTTGCCTCTCTGCGACAAAACAAAAACGTCATTGTCACGGGAGACTTCAATGTTGCTCATCAGCCAGTAGATCTGGCAAGGCCAAAGGAAAATTACAACAAGACATCGGGATATACACAAACCGAGATCGATGGCATGACAAAGATCCTTTCCCGTGGATTTACCGATTCTTTTCGCTACCTGTACCCTGACAAGGTCCAGTATTCCTTCTGGAGC
The DNA here is from genome assembly GCA_019136675.1 of Bacteroidota bacterium. GTDB lineage: Bacteria > Bacteroidota > Bacteroidia > Chitinophagales > Saprospiraceae > OLB9. The sequence goes on along the minus strand of JAGVTV010000135.1, from coordinate 5,787 downwards.
GTTCGTTTCGGGGCCAGGGCAAAAAACCTCGGTTGGCGGATCGACTATTTTCTGGTAGACAAAAGGATGGAGTCAAAAATAGCGGATGCCTTCATTCTTGACCAGGAGATGGGCTCAGATCATTGTCCTGTGGGCCTGATACTCAAGCCTTGAACCAGCCTGCATCCTGGTTAAAATTAAGTTAATCTTAAGGCAATAAAGATACTTTATTTAAGGTTCTATGTCTTTATGAATATTAGTCAATTAAAATAATAAATGAAATGAAAAGATTGGTAATTTTAGTTTTTCTGGTAATGGGTATCATATCTTCCGGACAGGTCTTCGGACAGCATGATGCAATGAAAAGAAATGAAAACGAAAAAGCCTGGAAGGTGGCCAAGGATACCGAAAAATCAATGAGTGATGCTGAAATGGAAGCCAAAAAGGCCGAACAGGAAAGCCGCAAAGCTGAAAAAATGGCTGAGAAAGAAGCCAAAAAAGCCCAGAAAGAAGCCAACAAATACGCTAGAAAGGCACAAAAAGATGCTGAAAAGCATGGCAAAATGTCCAAGGGCAAAAAGGAAAAGTCAGAAGGTGAGGACGACGATAACCATGATGGTAAGCATGAACATGCAAAAGGCGGAAACCACGGTCATGACCATGGCGATATGGATGCCGGCGAAATGGCTGAACAACACAAAGCTGATGCAAAAAGGCACCGGGAAGAGGCCATGGAGCACAGAAAAAAAGCCGACAAGTACAAGGCTGATGCAGAAATGTACAAGCAAAAAGCCAAGGAAATGAAAGACAAGAAAGGCAAGTCAATGGAAAATAAGCCTTCAGGCAAAAAGCAATAAATTTTGCAGCCAAAATAAATTAAAGGCAGGGTACCAGAATGGCATCCTGCCTTTTGTTTTTAAAACTTTGGTTGTTGTGGTTTTGTCAGAATAAGATTTCTGAGCCATCCGGAAAAAGCTGCAGCCAGGCTTGATAAATTAAACTTTTTTATAAAGTTTGGCCAAAAATCACGAATTTTGTCTTCTTATGCACGAAGTGGGTTTTTCATATCTTCAGGAACTAAATGATGAGCAAAGACAGGCCGCCACAAATATTGACGGACCTGTTATGGTAATTGCCGGGCCTGGCTCCGGCAAGACCCGGGTACTCACCTACCGCATTGCACACATGATAAACCAGGGTATCGACCCGGGAAGCATCCTGGCCCTGACCTTTACCAATAAGGCAGCAAGGGAGATGAAAGACCGTATAGAAAAAGTGGTGGGCAACAGGGCAAACAGAGTCTGGGCAGGCACTTTTCACTCCATATTTGCACGAATCCTCAGGGTCGAAGCCCACAGGATAGGGTATCCCAATGATTTTACGATCTACGATACCGACGATACCAAAAGTGTCATTTCCGAGATTATCACACAGATGAATCTCGACAAAAAAGTGTACAGCCCCGGCATAGTCAGGGGAAGGATATCCGCTGCCAAAAGCAATCTCATCACACCCAAGGCATATGTGACCAATGATGAGCTTATGGCCTATGACCGCATGAACCGCAGGCCACTCATCCATGCCATATACGAAAAGTACGCGGCTAAATGCCAAAGGGCCGGTGCCATGGATTTTGATGACCTGCTGCTGCAGATGTTTCGCCTGCTGTACCAAAATCCGGACTATACCCGCGAAAAATACCAACGTCAGTTTAAATACCTGCTGGTAGACGAGTTTCAGGATACCAATTATCTGCAGTATGAGATTCTCAAACTGCTTACTGTCTATCCGGAAAGTCCCAGAAACATATGCATCGTAGGGGATGACGCACAGAGCATCTATTCTTTTCGCGGAGCAACCATTGAAAATATCCTTCAGTTTGAAAACGATTTTCCAGAACTCAGGACCTTCAAGCTCGAACAGAACTACAGATCTACGCACCACATAGTGGAAGCAGCCAATGACGTCATTACACACAACAAGAGGCAGCTGCAGAAAAAAATCTGGACAGACAGAAATGAAGGCAATAAGATTAAGATCATCAAGACGGTAACAGAAACCGAAGAAGGCAAAAGGGTAGCCGATACCATCATAGAGCAAAAAAACAGGCACAATCTGCATAACAGGGATTTTGCCATCCTGTACAGGACTAACGGGCAGTCAAGGATCTTTGAAGAGCAGCTCAGGAGGTACAATATACCTTACCGGGTGTATGGTGGCTTGTCCTTTTATTCGAGAAAGGAAGTAAAGGACCTGATTGCTTATCTCCGTCTTACTGTCAATGACAAGGATGACGAGGCCCTCAAGCGGATCATAAACTATCCACGAAGAGGCATAGGTGAGAGCACCATAGAGCAAATAGCCCAGGTTGCTGATGACAATGACATGAGTATGTGGGAGGTCCTCACCCGGGTCGAGCTTAATGTCAGGGCTAAAAAAAGTCTTGGCGAATTTATCGACCTGATACGGGCTTTTAAGGCAAAGGCCACCAAAGCCAATGCCTATGAAACTGCCGACTACATAGCCAGAAACAGCGGAGTCATCGCACTCCTCAAGGAGGACAAAAGCCCAGAAGGACTGGGCAGACTCGAAAATATTACCTCATTGCTCGACGGTATCCAAGAGTTTGTGCAGGATGACGAGCTCGAGGCAGGAGAAACAGGATCCACAGACAGAAGCCTTTCTGCTTTTTTGCAGACCATCTCGCTGATGACCGATGCCGATGAAAAAGTGGAAGACCAGGATTATGTTACTCTCATGTCCGTACACTCAGCCAAAGGTCTGGAGTTCAAATCGGTATTTGTAGTGGGATTAGAAGAAAACCTCTTTCCCAGTTATCTCTCTCTGAGTGACGGGTCGCAGGTTGATGAGGAAAGAAGGCTCTTTTACGTTGCCATAACCAGAGCCGAGGAATTCCTTTGTCTGACATATGCGAACAGCCGGTATCAGTACGGGCAGGTCAGGTACAATGACCCCAGCCGTTTTTTGGAAGAGATCTCAAACAGGAATCTCGATTCTGTCATATCCATTACCAAAAAGCCGGAATTTCCTGAACCAAAGATCCTGGGAAATTTCAGGACACCCACTCTCAAACAGCCTTCTGTTTCTGTAAAGCCCGAAGATTTTGTGGCAGCCGACCCTTACTCAATAAAACCCGGCATGACCGTCATACACCTCAAGTTTGGTCAGGGAAAAGTAGTCTCCGTGGACGAAAGGCTTGTGGCCACCATCCTGTTTGACAGCATCATTGATTCTCCTGAAAAAAGAATTATGCTCCAGTTTGCAAAGCTCCACATTGTGGAGTAAACGCCTTCATGTTTTAACGTCGTCTTTAATTATTGACAAAAACAGGAATCATTACTATTGCCATTTTGTTATTTAATTAGAATAACTCAATATGAAACTTTCAAAGATTGTTTCCTTTCTTGTCAAAAGGGTTAAGTCGCTGGGCACGCGTCTGATTTATTCTGTATTGCTGATGGTATATGCCTACAAGTCCGAAAAGACTCCTGCGTGGGCCCGGAGGATAATACAGGGTTCCATGGCATATCTCTTGTCACCGATAGACAGTGTTCCTGACCTGACGCCTGTATTTGGATTTACAGATGACCTGGGAGTAATCAGTTTTGGGCTGGTGGCTATTGCCTGCTACATTGATGAGGAGGTACGCAACCATGCCAGGCAAAAATTTTATGCCTTGTTCAGTAATGTAGACGTGGACGAACTGGATGCCGTGGATGCCAAACTCTGATACCTAGAGCAGAGCCTTCACCAAGGCCGTTAACTCAGCCTGTGTATGTCCGGGACCGCTGAGGTCGTGTTTTAGCTGGTTGTCCTTGTAAATGTGTATGGTAGGAAATCCCTGCACCCCATATTTTGTCACCACTTCTTTGACCTTCTCATAATCCACCTGCAGAAAAGCTGCCGCCTTGATAGCATCATCTTTTGTCAATGCCTCCACAGCCGGTCTTTGGGCAGCACATTTGGTACACCAGACCGCATGGTAAAATACCAGGGTCACACCGGCGCCTATCTCAGATTCAAACTCGCTGAGCGAAGTCACCGTCCTGAGTACTTTGGTATCTCCGCTTATGTCTTCCTTTTTGCAGGAGACAGCCAATAAAATAACAGGGATAAACAACAAATATCTTAGCATAATCCAACAGTATTTAAATTTTCCTAAACAACAAACTCGCAAAAAGGTTTAAATTAAACATTCTACGAGTTTGTTTTTCCATTTGGGAAAATGGTCAATAAAATTTGAATTGGCGCCTTTATGGAATATTCTGGTGAATACATAACCATTTTCGGCGTCAAAATCATTCAGATAGGTTTCTCTGCCATTTATTCTGATGAAAGAAACAATTTCCTCGATTTTTTCCAAACATTGACTTTCCGTTAATTCCAGCTTATCAAACCCCCATACATAGGTTGCATTGCTGTTAAGCATTTCCCAGAGATAATGATTCATCCGTTTTCCTGAGTGTTTAAATAAAAACCCAAAATCAGGAGAAAGGGTAAACCTTATTTTTTCAGCATGGTCATGAATAAATCCTGAAAGGTACTCCAGGTGTTTCCTGTTTCTGACATCTTGCCACCGAATTATCTCCTCCATAATGTCTTTTTGGGATATCAGTTTGTATCCGGGGTCATTCTCTCCAAAGCTTGAAAAAAGTTCAGCAGGAGTAAAAAGAGCCTTGTTTACAGGGATGATTTTCCTGGTAATTTTTTTTATAATTTGCGTTTTTATAAATTTCAGTACTTCAGCGGCGGCATCACTGATCATGTCTAACTGACCAGATGTAGCTTTTATCTTTTGGGTTATTTTGTCTTTTCTGTATACAGTTACCTGAACATCACATTTTTTTAATCCGAGATACTTGGAGAAATAGGGTTTTATATAGTTAAATTCAGGCAAAATATGGTCATTGAATATTTTTATCTCATTCTGCTCGGCCTCAAATCTGAATTTATAGTTAAATGAAATATATCCAGCGTGAAAAATCATGTCTTTTAAGGGTATTTTCAGTTGAAGTTTTGATTCGTTTATCTCGGTGTCCATATTCTGTGTAACTGCTGATTCTGACCCTTCAAAACTTTCCTTTTTAAAATAAGTCAGGTCCTTGACCATTTCCTTCAGACTAAATCCATCAAATTCAACTGTTCTGAGTTCTGCTTTTTGTCTTTGTTTTTTAAATTCGGACAACTCTGTCGGACCGTAGTCGATAATATGTAACCTAAGATTTTTAGAATTTTTATTATAAGAATGCATCTGAGCTTTCCAATATACTGGTCTGTGTTCGACAAATCTGAAAGACCCTACAGGTAAATTTGTATTATTTATGGGTATTGAAAAAGAAGGATTAAACCATATAGCATTGTTATCCTCTCTTATGATGACGGACCTCATCTTCAGTTTAGCTTAAAGTCCGAGACCAGGATAAACTCTGGTATCTCGACCTGAAACGTAGTGTTTTTTGAGAGGTTGACAAAGGTATAGTACCCGTACATCTTGCCAATGGGGCTGTGCAAAGGGCACCACGAAGTATATTCAAAAGACTGACCGGGTGACAGTTCGGGTTGCTGGCCCACCACACCGTCACCTTTGACTTCCCTTCGTTCCTGGATAGAATCCGCGATAAACCAGTGCCTGGTAAGCAGCTTGACATTTTCCCTGCTGTTATTGGTGATAACCACATGGTAAGAATAAATAAACTTGCCGATAGCGGGATTGGATTCACCGGGTACGTAATAAGGGACCACCTCCACCTGTATGTCATCGGTACTTGCCTTGTATGCCTTGTCTTT
>JAGVTV010000115.1 GCA_019136675.1 Bacteroidota bacterium | reverse complement strand
CACATGCACCGCACTTGATACACGGATAGATTGTCTCTTCCCTGCGAACATCCTTTTTGCCGAAAACCAGAATGCCGGATGTTCCCTTGGTGATAGAGATATCCAGATTTGATACGGCTACTCCCATCATAGGGCCTCCCATATACACTTCTGCTATTTCGCCTTCAATACCGACATAGTCGAGCACATGGTAATAACCCTTTCCTGGATGCCCCTGCCGTGAGGCAACAGGCGGCCGATCTCGGCGGTGGTGGCAATATTGACTGTCACAATTCCCACATCAATGGGTAAGCCTCCTGAAGGCACCTCTCTGCCAAGAACGGAGGTTATCAGCATTTTTTCTGATCCCTGAGGATATTTAACCGGTACCACCCTGATGGTCACAGGCAAGTTATCAGGTTTGACTTTTTCGAGATGGTCGGCAGCATCCTGCTTATTGGCCTCGATGCCGATGATGACTTTTTGTGCACCTGTGGCTTTCATAAGGTAGCGTATGCCCATATATATGTCTTCAGCCTGCTCGAGCATAACCCTATGGTCAGTGGTGAGGAAAGGTTCACATTCTATACCGTTGAGGATGAGGTATTCGCATTTTTTTCCTTCAGGTACCTTCAGTTTGACGTGGGTTGGGAATGCGGCGCCTCCCAGCCCAACAATACCGCAATCCTGGATTGCCTGCAGGATTTCCTCAGGTGTGGCAGTCTCCAGTAGAACGGGGGTTCCTTCTGCTACTTCCTGTCCCGAATAGGGAAATGGTTGGAGATATACTCCTTCTATCATGCTTCCGGCAAGGGTAGGAACCATGCCTATACGAGTCACAGTGCCTGAAACCGGCGAATGAATAGGAACGGACATGTAGGAGGCAGCTCTGGCTATCAACTGGCCCCGATAGACCTCCTGGCCCTCTCTGACTATGATCTGTGCCGGTGCACCCAGATGTTGGGACATGGGTATTATCAACTCCTTGGCAAACGGAAACTGGCGGATGGGCAAACCATTGGTTTCATCCTTGTTTTCGGGAGGATGGATGCCATGTTTGAAGGTATGGGTATATGTTTGGAAAAAGCCCATCAATTATACTTTTCACCTCTTTTGATCCACTTATCCATATCCTTTTCAGTGGTATTTGCTGGCAATCCGGGATGGATAACCCGGGCTGTGCACTTTTCTGCAGCTTTGACCAGATCCTGATAAGGACCGCCAAAGGCATTTTGTATAAATGCTTTTTTGCTGCTGTTGTAAGCAAAGATCTTGCCGTTAAGCTTTATGCATTCGTCGCATGAAGTACAGCTGTCCGTATCTATCCAGGGAGCCATATAGTTTCCGGGATTTGCTGCCGGCTGTGGCACTGCTACTGCTGAGGTTTGTCCGTTACCGCTGGCGGCCGTCAGGCTGGCAAGACCGGACCCGTCATCACCTGCCAGTTGCATAAGACCTTTGGATATTTTGCCTACTATGTCCACCCTGATCTTCTGTTCTATGGCGTTGATGTCGGTTTGTTGCCTGTCAAGGCCTGCGAGGCTTCTCAACATAATCCAGAACTGTTTCCTTTCTTCGCAGGATTCTACTATGGGTTCCGCTACAAGGACCCTTACCAGGTTTTGCTGTTTGTCAACAGTCCAAATGTACGGAAACTTGCCTTCTCTGTCTTCGGCAGGCAGTTCCAGAAACTCTGACAGGACCACCATATTTTCATTCCATGCATCACGGGGCACTTTTCTGAAATGTTTCCTGAACCGGGCTTCCGTGAGTGCAAAATCTGCAAACGTCATGGCCACTTCCATGGTCTTTTCCTGGCCGTATTCATTGTATTTGAGTTTGTATGAAGGCCAGAGACAATCCATAGATGGATTTCCGGCAAGGTCAAGGCAATCCTCAGTTTTAAGACCTTTGGCAGGGTTGTACTGGAATACCGGATATGCCCTTGATTCCACTGCCAGTTTGGCCTGGTGGCAACCGAGGTCATCGGCTACGCCATGTTCAGGCTGACAGGTGGTGTACAGGTTGAAGATAGCAGGTCTTTTAGCAATAAGCCCGTCAATAAATCCTTCGATCATCTGGGATGTGTTGGCGAGAGTGGCCTGCAGGACAAATGTATTCCTGTGAGCCATGGCAATAAGCCCAATCTCCTTGCGGGGCTCTGATTTTCCTTTCTGTACTTTGCCATACTGGGCCATGTCTGAAACCTGACCTATAAAGCCCGATGTACAGGCCTGGCCACCTGTATTGGAGTATACCTGGGTGTCTACGACTACTACCTTGATAGGTTTACCTGAAGCCATCATCCTGGAAAGATTCTGAAATCCTATGTCGTACATCGCTCCATCGCCGCCCAAGGCAACCACCGGAGGACTGAGCAGCCATTCTTCATCGGTAAAATGGTGCCAGTTAAAGTAGGTAAAGTAGTTGTCATGGACAGCAGGGTCATACTTTCCGTCAAGGATCAGCTGTGCTTTGCGGATGGCTTTAAACCCATCAGCCATCTTAGCCATGTGGCCTTCAAAGATACCCATAGCCATGGATGTGGAATCCTGGAAAAGGTGATTGGCCCAAGGGAAAGGGTAGGGATTGAAAGGATAAGTGCTGCCCCACACAGAGGTACACCCTGTCGAGTTGCACATACCCATGTTTGATCTTCCTTTTCCTGTGGTGCCGGAAGTATATTTCCACCTGAGTTTTTTAAGTTTTGCTACCAGATTTGTGATTTCAAGGAGCCATTCCTGATCTATGGGGTTGGAATCTTTTTCCTGATCAAGTTTATTGGCAAGATCAGATACCTTAAGGTCTTTCGCTCTTGATTCGTTGACTATCCTTGCCATAGCCTCAGTATCTGAGATATCCAGGTTTTGAATCAGTTTTTGTTGTATCACCACTTCCAGCCTGTGAATCAGGTCATCAAGCTGTGTCAGGTGTTTTTCTATCCTTGGCTGCATGAGGGATTCTACAGTGGCTACAAAAAGGTGTACTACTGATTTTTCAGAGCATCCGAGGCAAGCCCCGTCACCGCTTGTAAAACTTAGATAGGCATCCTTGTTCAGCAGCATAGTTTCCAATGGTCCTATTTTTTCTTCCAGACTGTCTATTCTGTTGTATTGCTTTGGAGTATTGGGAAGGTCAAGCCAAAGACCCCACTGTTTTCTGAGACTTTCTACTGATGCCTCTGTCTGGGGTACTATTCTGAGGGCATCGTCATTGCACACGTTTACACATTCCATACATCCCTTGCAGGTCGTAGGATTGATCGTTATACTGAACAATCCGCCTGAACCGGGCGATTGTTTTTCATTTACGTCATAGTAGGGACGGGTCAGGGCAAAATTGAAATCGCCCAATTCTTCCTTAAACCACTCCATTTCCTTTACCACGCTTTCGGATCCGTTATTGTCAGCGATGACTTTCCCAATAGCATGCTGGAAATATGTATTGACCGTGCTGCCATTTTTAGGCTGACTCATCAGCGAGCGGATGTGGCTTTCCATCTGTCTTACCGCTTTAGGCAGTATTTCCACCGCACCGTGCTGTTTTTTTACTCTTTTGACTATGGTGTCCAATACATCGGAAAGGGTACTTACAAGACCTGGAATGGCAGTATCCGGGCAGACTGTGTAGCAATTGCCACAAGCAGTACAATTATTTGCCACCCAGCTGGGATGCTCAAAACGTATGCCGCTCATATCACGGAAGAGGGCCGTAGCGGCCGGCATAACACTCAGCCCGATGAATGGATCAGTAATATTGTCGTTGCCCATCCCCTGAAGGTAAAAATTGCCGGTCTGCTCCCAGAAGCGGTGGATGTCACTGAGCCTTGATTCGCTCTGCGGAATGCCTTTGACCATTGTGGGTATCGGGACAATTTTATGGCCGTTCAGTTTTTCAGGTGCATCCGTGCTCAGTTGTCTGGTCTTGATTTCTCTGACCTCGTCAAATCCACGTCTTACGACCCTCATATTGTCGTCCACGACCCTTTGTCCTTTGGAGCCAAACTTATGCAGGAGCTGGTCTTCAATGGCCTTGAGCAATTCTTCCTCGTTCAGATGGGCTTTTGCCATAAGGGGTGAGGCAGCAAAAAAGGCTCCCTGAAACGCTATGCCTTGCATACGCAGCTGCAGTTCGGGGTCGGTGGCTTCTTCACGGGCTATCTTAAAGCCATCGATATAAAAGAGGTGGATATCCTGCTCTATGATGACCTTTTGATACGGGAGGGGGATATTTGACCATACCTTCTCAGGGCTATCCTGGTCGCTCTGTATGATAAAGCATCCTCCCTTTTTCAGGCCGGCGAGTGCATTTGTGTGCTTAAACACATTAGGGTCAGGAGACAGTACCACATCCACAAAGAAAAACTCGCAGTTGATCTTGATGGGTTCAGGAGCCGCTGCCAGATAATAAGTGGTAGGCTGCCCTTTTTTCTCTGAACCATATTTGGGGTTGGCCTTGATCTCGTAGCCCAGCAGGTCGTAGAGGGTCATGGCCAGGTTTTTGCCGGTAGTAATAGCTCCCCATCCGCCGATGGAGTGGAACCTTACGGTGATGGCTTCCTTTGGCATCAGGTTGGGGTTTTCCGAGCCTCGGATGCCGAGTTCCTTAATGCCCGGATAGGCATCCTGGATAGCTTCCTGGTGGATTTTTTGTTTGGGAGTATAAGGCATATCCCGGATGAAATCTATAGACAGGTAAAACATTTTTTTGTGTTTGCCGTCCGGCAGCATGTTTTCCACTGCTCCAATAATACCTTCCGGCTGGAGGTCACGGCTACCCATGCCATAAGATCCGGAATATAATGAAGGTGTGTCCCCCTGTCTGTACATTTCAAGCTCAGGGTATGGCATATTCAGTGGTGTGATGCCATTTTCCTGGCATTTTGAAAGTACGGCCCGCACTTCTCTGGCTATTGGCAGGTCGGTAGCTAGCGGCTGGTCCAATCGCTCCAGGATGACTACTCCTTTTTTGCCTTTGAGTATCCGTGACAGCTGGTCTCCCGGAAAAGGTCTGAACATCACGAGGTCCACTACACCTACTTTGAGGCCGCGTGTCTCTCTGAGGTAATCGGCCACCACCTCGGCACTGGTAATGAGGCTGCCCTGGCCTAGTATCAGATAGTCGGCATCTCCCGCCTTGTAGGACATGACTCTCTGATATTGCCGCCCTGTGAGGGCTTCATATTCTGCAAAGGACTGGTCTGTAAGCTCCCTGATGTGGTCAAAAAAGAAAGGCCTCTGAGCAGCCACACTTTGCATATAGGAGTCCTGATTTTGTACGATACCTGCCATCATGGGGTTGTCCACGTCCCAAACTTCGGGTATGCGTCTGCGATGGTCTCCGTAGATGATCCTCTGTGCCGGTGTTGGGGTGTCAATGATGTCATCGGGCCTTCCGAGGTATTCGCGGATGAGTTCCCTTTCCGGAAGGTTGAGGCTTTCTATCAGGTGGGTAGTCAGGAATCCATCCTGGGCTATGACACCCGGCGTGAGTGCCAGTTCGGCGATGCGGTGAGCAATGATATTGAGGTCTGCGACATGCTGTACGTTTTTGGCAAACAGCTGGAAAAAACCTGTATCGTCTATGGCATGATAATCATCATGGCCGGCATGCACATTAAGAGTGGACTTGGTCATGGCACGTGCACCTATATTGAGCACATAGGTAAGTCTTTTTCCTACCGCAGCGTACAGCGATTCGTGCATATAGGCAATACCCTGTCCTGACGAAAAGTTGGCTGCCCTAAGTCCTGTCATGGAAAGTCCGGCTGTAACGGCTGCTGCCGCATGTTCGCCTTCAGGCTCAATGAAAATAAGTGGCCGGTCAGAGATGTTGAGGTGTCCCTTGGCTGCCTCTTCTGCCCAATATTCGCCCATCTGGGTAGATGGTGTGATCGGGTAGGCACCTGCCCCGTCTGAAGATTCCCTTTCGCACATAATCGCGGCAGTATTGCCGTCCATGACCGTTTTTACACCCGGATATTTGACGATAGCGTCTTTTGCCTTCATTGTATTACCTTTTATAAGGCACCAAGGTAGGTACAATGGTAAAGATGAAAAATGACCTTCATCATGGGGTCTGGTGATATTTATGAGAAAATTGAAAAACTATTGGTTAAATTTTAAGTCACAAGTAACATTTTTTTTATTATTAAAAATCAGATGAAATTATGTTTTTAACCTAGTGAAATTATGATATTGGGATAAGAATAATTTAATAAATTTACTTAATTCTTTTTTGAATTAACCTTTATAAATTAATTTTAGGGCATTTTAATTTAAACTATCAAAAACCTAAAATTTATTATAATGAAGAATAAAAAAATATTGGCTACAATTCTTGTACTTTTTTCATTTTTCTTTGCCAACTCTCAGGACGAAGATATCCTTTGTTCGTCTTGGTGCCTTAAGGCAAATTATGTAATGAAATCCCAGTTTGGGGCATCAAATTGTATTTACCTCATTGAAAAAACACCCTCTAACCAAATCATCCTGACAGGTTGGTGCAATCAGCTAGCCAGTATCTCCATGTCCATGACAGAAACCTACTCTCAAAACGGGACATTGCTGGAAAGTCTTTATAATTCCAACGGCTTTGTGGAGTCGTCCTACAAAACCGGAAACGAAACTTTAATTTTCCATAGCCTTGAGGATACCTACCCGAACTGCTATGCCTATGGTCCGTGTACTAAAAATGTAGAGGTCATCGAAGGAGTGGAATGTCCACTGTTAAAGGATCTGGACAACAATGGCCTTGTATATGCCCTGGATTACGCCCACACAGTGGATCAAAGCCTCTTTGTTATAGGTGCGAAGCTGAGGGTAGGATATATTCCGGTGGATTACCCGTCCTTTTGCCTGCAGGGTGATATACAGGCGATCATCACCTGTGCTGAAAATATGCCCGTATCAACAGATTTTGAGATATGTACGTCTTTTGAGGAATATAGTGCAGGAAACCTCGTGCCCCAGGGCAGTCCGGTCTTCAGCCTGTTTTCGGGATCTGCAGCCCAAAATGCCTTGGTAGTCAATGACCTTGCTGCAACAGGGAGCAAGTCTATGAAGTGCGGCAATGGTACCAGCATCGACTTTAATATCTCGAGAGAACTTACAGAACAGAAGGTAGCCCGCGTGCAGTGGAAGGTCTACCTTCCGGAAGGAAAGACGGGCAGAATCGGACTTGAGACCAACAATGCTGCCAATTATCCGATTGTAATGGAATTCAGTAATGGTGACCTAACTACGTACAGTTTTGCCAATAATGTTTATACTAAACTGGCAGGCCCCTACTACACAGGCACAGGCAGGTGGCTAACCATGGCTCTTATTTTCCAGCCGTTTGAAAATGAAGTGGAACTGTGGGCAGACCATTACCTGATCTATAAACTGACAAATTACATGTCCAATAAAGTAGAAGACATAAATTTCTACTCCATCAACACCTCAGCCAATAATGAGTATTACATCGACGACCTTTGCTATTTTGAGTGGAGTCGGGATGAACCATGTACTTTTGAGGTTGACCCTGTATGCGTCAATGAGGTGGAATATTCAAATTCCTGCATCGCATACCTCAGTGGTTATAACGGCAATGAATACTATGCAGGAGAATGCGGATTTGCTGCTTGCACACCGGTCATCCAGCCTATGGAAGGAGCACTTGAGGTCCCGGTTAATACCAATATTCTTTGGGAACAGGGTGACAAAGTGCAGACCTACCTGGTCAATGTGTATGCAGAGGGTCAGATTGCACCGCTGACTACCAGGATTGTAGAAGGAAATATCACTTCCATGTCTTTGACCGGCCTTCCTCAGAACAAGGTGATCAGTGTGGAACTTACGGGCAGAAATACACATGGCTCAAAATACTGCGGTATCACCAGGTTTAAAACCGTGACAGGTTTGCAACTCCCGTCGTGTGCTTCCATAACCTACCCGCCAGATAATGCCACCAACATACCCTCAACGGTCAATGTCTCCTGGATGCCGTCAGCGACAGCCCAAGGCTACCGCCTGAGGGCCGGCACAAGCCCGGGAGGCAGCGATCTGCTCAATAATTATGACATCGGCAATGTCACCAATTACGTATTTACCAATCTTCCCTCGGGCAGCCAGATCTGCCTGAGTGTGATTCCGTACAATGCGGCTGGGCAAAACCTCGGTTGCACAGGAATTTGTTTCAGAACCGCCTCTCCGTCCGGCACCGGCGACGATGACCTGAAGCGTGTATCCGTTTATCCCAATCCCACAGACGGTGATATCACTGTACAAAACTTATCCGAAGGTCATTTCTCCCTGTTTAATCTAATGGGGGAGGTGGTCATGCACGGCCCTATCACCCATGAAAAAATCTCTGTACAACACTTGTCGGCCGGATTGTACCTTCTTGCACTCGGGACGAATAGTAAAACAAATCACTTTTTAATCACTAAAATCTGAATCGCTAGACCTAAAAAACAACTACAAACCTGCGTTATCCTACCAGCCGCCTGATAAAGCGGAGCTTGTGGGTGTACCTTCTTATATCCATATTGAAGATACCGAAGTGGTCGATGCGGTCTATCCGCACACTGCCGCTTGGGTGGATTACCTTGCCATCGCCGAGCAAGATACCTGCATGGATCACAGTGCCATCGGCATCCATACAAAATGCCACGTCTCCTTCCGCAGATTGTTCTTCAAAGTCCACAATGTCGCCGTAAAGACTTTGTTGTTCAGGAGTTCGCGGCAGCAGGATACCAAAGTACCTGAAGGTATTCTGGATAAATGAGCCGGCATCGATACCAAAGGGACTCCTGCCACCTGACAATTCAGGGGTATGGAGATATCTTCTGGCAATCTTGGTCACTAGGTCCGGAGATGCTTCCAAACTACCTTCCAGGATTGCCTGGCCATTAAAAATGTATTTGCTGTCCGGCATTTTCAGAGAAAGGCCGTCAAAGCGGGGGAGACTGGAGCCCATGACAATATACTTGGAAGTCTCATCATTGAATACCGGGTGACAGATCTCCATGGTCAGGGCACGCTCACCCGTATATTTTTCAAATTTGACTTCGTCAATCAGCTCGATTTGTGACGCCTGCACCCAGCCTTCTGACTGGCAGGACTGGGTCAGAACCCTAAACCATTGCCTGTTTTTCTTTCGTATTACAATCACAGTCTCACCAAAGAGGAGTTGTGTGATCAGCCCTGAATCCACAGCAGGCTCATTCCATACCGGTACGATATTGAGTCCGCATATGGCATGGACGAGGTGTCTGGTGTCGGCCTTTTTGTTTTTTGACATAAAACAGAAGAATAAGGAATACTAACCGGTATCCTTTTTCGTTATATTACTTTCACTCAAAAATCAGTCCATTATTGGCTTGGGTAGGGGAGTAACGATAATTTTTTTAGTTTTGCACATCAATTAAGGGATGAAGATGATTAAGAGGATCATTCAATATGAAGTTTTTACTTTACAAGGATTTTGCAGGATCCTGCTGATCGTCCTGCTGTCAGGAAGCACTGGGCTCCTGAAGGCCCAAGACCCCCATTTTTCGCAGTTTTATGCTTCGCCCCTTACCCTGAATCCTGCCATTGCCGGTACTTACAGCGGGACCTTTCGTATATCCACAATCTACAGGGACCAGTGGAGATCAGCGGTCGATAACCCATTGAGGACATTCGCGGCAAGCGGTGATGTCAAGTTTGACCTGAACCTGTCCAAAAACGGACTGCCCGATATTGTCGCAGTGGGTATCACATTTTTTGGCGACAGGGTGAGTTCCTACGATTACAATACCAACCAGATCCTGCTGACAGCCGCCTACCACAAGTCACTGGACAAACGGACCAAACAATACATCGGTATAGGGGTGCAGGGTGGTATCTTCCAGAAATCTATCAATTATGAGGACCTTACTTTTGGTGACCAGTTCAATGCAGTGGATGGATATACTCTGCCCACAGGTGAGTTGCTGCCGCCCAATAACAAGGCATTTGCTGATATGAGCGTGGGTTTGTATTACAGCATTACTCCCTCCAAAAGATTTAATTTTCATGCCGGAGCCGGGTATTTTCATCTTAATAAACCCAACCTGGCTTTTTTTAATACCCCGGACATTATCGATCCTGAACTCAATAAATCTGATACCCTTCACGCTAAGTGGAGCCTGCATACCGGAGCATCCATCAGCACGGGATCAAGGGCATATGTACAGCCGAGGGTCAATGCATTGATTCAGGGTCCGCATGCAGAGGTGAATCTGGGATTTACCTTCCGATACAAGTTATCTAAAACTGAAGGCAGGTATTTCCTTCTGGGCCCTTACATACGGGGAGTCAGAAATTATGATAAATTCGGACTTGAATCGGTCATTGCCATGGCAGGCTTAGAGATGAATAACTTCATTTTTGGCATTAGCTACGACCAAAATCTTAATGGTTTTTTAGGCGGCAGGAAGTCACTTTCTTCCCTGGAACTTAGCGTAGTGTATATCGGGGAATATCACAACGATGACAATTTCTGCCCTCAGTGGTGACCTGATTTGTGTGTCATAGCACGCTGCGGCAGACATGACACTTTATTGAATTTGTCCAGCCTTGTGGTTTCGCTTTAAGATAGAATACACGGCAGAATCCAGGAATTTACCATCCCAGTAGCAGTTTTCCTTAAAAAAACCTTCTCGGACAAAACCACTTTTTACCAGCACCTGCTCCGACGCTGTGTTTTCCGGGTCTATGACTGCTTCGACAGAATGGAATCCAAGATTTTGGAATGCATAGGTCAGCAGTGTATCCACGGCCTCTGTTGCCAGACCCATGCCGTGGAAGTCGCCCAGCAGCATATAGCCTATCTCACACCTGAAATTATGTGGCTGTATCCTAAACAAGCCAGCCGTACCTACCAGTTTGCCGTGCCATTTAGGTACGATACCCCAGTTGACGTGCTGACCTTCGGACAGATTATCTTCCAGCATGGAGATATATGCCCTGGCTTCTTCCAGATTTTTGGCCAGTGGCCGGGGAATATACCGCATCAGGACAGGGTCTCCCCTAAGCTCCAGAATCTCGGGAGCATCATCTTGAGTAACTTTCCTGAAAATAAGCCGTTCCGATTCAAGAATTGGAAAAGGGTCAAACTTCAAATCCATCAGTCCAAAAACACATTTTCAACGATCTCCAGTCCATAGCCGATGAGACCCACCCTTTTTCTTCTGTGATTGGTGATCAGACGTATCCTGGAAACTCCCAGCTCTCTGAGTATCTGGGCTCCGGTACCAAAATCCCTTTGTTCCTCGGACGCTTGAGGATTGTTAAATGGGTTGCTGTCGAGAGACTTGAGTTTATCGAGGATGCCTTCAGTGTCCTGACCGTGCCTCATAAATAACAGTATTCCCCGGTCGCTGGCTGCAATCATCTGCATTGCCCTGGAAAGCTGTTCCGCATATCCGTCAAACAGGATGCCGAGGATGTCTCCCGTCTCAGTACTGGAGTGCACCCTTACGAGTGTGGGCTCGCCGGGTACAATATCGCCCTTTAGGAAGGCCAGATGTATGTCGCCTGTGGTCAGCTGCTTAAAAACCTTGACCTTTAGTTTCCCGTAAGAGGTTTCAATATCGGTCTCCATTAAATGGCTTACCAGCCTCTCAGTCTGCATTCTGTAGGCTACCAGATCTTTGATAGAGATAATCCTGATGCCGAAGTGCCGGCTGATTTCTACCAGTTGTGGCAAGCGGGCCATTGTGCCGTCCTCATTGAGGATCTCTACCAGAACACCTGCCGGAAAACAACCTGCAAGTCTGGCGAGGTCCACAGCAGCCTCGGTGTGTCCTGTCCTGCGTAAAACTCCGCCGTCCATGGCTATGAGCGGAAAGATATGTCCGGGCCTGGCAAAATCTTCCGCCTTAATCTCCGGGTCAACCAGGGCCCTGATGCCTGTAGCCCTGTCATAGGCTGATATACCGGTGGTGCATCCGTGTCCCAGGAGGTCTATCGATACGGTAAATGCCGTGTGATGCCTGGCGGTATTGGATTTGACCATGAGGTCAAGGTCCAGCTCACGGGCTCTTTTTGCTTCGATGGGGGTGCAGATCAGGCCTCTGCCGTGACGTGCCATAAAATTGACCATTTCCGGCGTGATCTTTTCAGCGGCACAGATAAAGTCACCTTCATTTTCGCGGTCTTCGTCATCCACTACTATGACCAGTTTACCATTGCGTATGTCCTCTATGGCATCTGTGATTGTATCCAGAGCAAAGGATGGGGTGGTGGTTGTCTCTGACAGCATAGTGTCCTTAATTATTTGCCCGCAAAAATATCACTTAATACCTTACCATTTTGTTCCCAGCTGAAGTTTTGTTTGGCAAACTCCACCGACCTACGACTCATTTCTTCAAACCTGCCGGCATTTGATAGCAACATTGCGGCCGCCTGAGCAAACTCTTCTGCAGACGATGCTATCATAATATCCTTGCCGGGCATAGCTCCGATGGCATTATTGACGGAATCCGTAGTTATGCATGGCATTCCTATAGCCATAGCTTCGAGGATCTTGTTTTGCTGGCCCGTACCTGACCATATGGGAGCTATAAAGATCCTGCCTGTGGCGTATGCCTCGCGGATATCATCCAACCATCCGGTCACCTCCACTTCGGGAGATCTGAGTGTCAAAACCCTCGGAGATGGGTTGGCACCGGCTATTTTCACTCTTATGTTTGGGCCACATCGGGGTAGTACTTCCCTGACAAGAAATTCGGCTGCTTCGATATTGGGCAGATAACCCATATTGCCTACAAATAGTAAATCACAGGTCTTTTCTGCTTTTCGGCTGTAGCCGAAAAAAGTCTCAGAAACTCCATTGGACACCACCCTTATTTTATTGGCATCCGGAAAATCAAGCTGGGACTTATCCTGCTCGGATATGATGATGAGATTATCGAAATCCGAGGCTATGTCCTGTTCATATTTTATCATCCTGCCCGCTTCAACCCGGTAAATGAAGGAAGTTAATCCCCTGGCGACAGCAGCCCTCCTTTTCATACCTATGCCAAAACTGTCCATATAATCCAGGCTTTTAGGGAGGCGGATTTTGCGGACATACTGAGCCATCCTGGCCAGCTGGCAATAAATGTGGTCAGGATTTATCTCGTCGATGATCCCTTCCATGATTTTGTGTGCCGACGGGCTGTAAAACCAGGCTACCTGAAAAGGGAGTCCGTTTACAGCTGCCCCCATCAAAGAGAGATATCTTTCCAGAGGAGTGATTCGGATGAGGTGTAATCCATCACAAATGATGCGTACAGCCTCCAGGGAAGATTTATCGGGGTTTTCATCCGAAATGCTGACCACATGTACCGAATGGTACCTTGATAGCTCTTTGATCTGGTAATAGGCTCTGAGCTTATCGCCCTTTTCGAGGGGATACGGAAACCTTGATGTCAGTACAAGGATCTTCAATGCGGTGGCTTTATTTTTTACTTTGGTACTGCATCGACAGGGCAGGGGTGTTGCCCAGATTGCCATTGGCGGCAAATGCCGAGGCAATGTGGTATTTCTGTCCGAAGCTGAACATTGCCCCGAGGCTCCAGGTCTGTGTCACAGGGCTCATACCAAAGCGTACCTGTGCTTCCCTGACCACCTGGTACGAAAAGCCTACCTTGAAGTCCGGCTTGCGATATATGAGCTTGTCCAGCTCGCCGATGACAAATACCTTGTCTGACGGCTTAAACATAAGGCCTAGTCTGAATCGCGTACCCAGGTCTGTCTGTTCGGTAACCTCTATCTTACCGGGGCTGAAGACATGGGCCGCCACACTGAAATCACGATTTAGCTGGACCTGCATCCCGGCTTCAAAGGAAAACAGGTTTTTACTTCCGATGTTGGTGACATTATACCTCAATAGATCAAACTGCCCTCCAAGGGTTACATTGCCGGAAAGTCTACGGGCATAGGCAATGCCAAATTTTTGCTCACTGTACTCCGAAAATCCAAAATTGGAGGCCATGACCCCTACGGTACCAAACTTGAAAGCTCTTGCTCCGGCCAGGGAAATGTTTGTAAGTTCTGAAAAATTGTACCTCTTTTCAAAACTCACATCGAGGCCTGTTCCTTTAAGGTCTGCCAATCCTGCCTGGTTTAGATAGATGGCTTCGATGCCTGAAATATTAACCCCAGCCCGGCCGTAGGCAAGGAAGTTTGCTCCGCCCAGGGTGGTGAAGCCTGATTGGGCTGCCAGCGACAGGCCCTGCAGCAGGAAACTGTACAAGAAAATATATTTGAACATCGTGTGCATAGAGAATCATTAAATTCGGTCTAAAAGTACAAAAAAGTATGATGCGTGACATAATATTGATTATTAGGTCTGTTAATCATCTTTTTCAATAGGATAAAATGATGATAGAGTAGGAACAAAATAATGGAAAAAATATTTGGACGATTAAATATTATACACTATATTTGCTTATTATTAACTTTTAAAAACAACACGACATGAAGCACTTCACTCACTCACTCACTCACTCACTCACTTAGTTAGTTTATTTACTTTAGTATTATTGCCAATCTCAAACCAATTGTCAAGCCAAAACTACACGTTTAATCTGGATAATGATATTGTCTATGATCCGGAATATGAGATAAGAGAGACATCAAATCGATCTGATTGTTTGGGCCTTGATGTCAATGACATAATCAATAATTGCAAAGAAGTCTGGATCGGAGTAAATATTCACTTTTTTTTAAACCAGGATTGCGAAGGCGAGATATCGGGAGACAAAGCATGGTGTTACGAGTATCTGCCTGATTATTATCCGGGCTGTGATTTCAGTGGTTACAATCTTCATAATATTGCAGCCTCCATGATAAGCAGGGCAAATGCTTTTGCAGAAAACATAAGCGACAATATACCTTTCCCCAATGAATTTGTAAAAACCGGACAGTCACCCGCAAATTTTCAACCACAGTGTTTTCCTTTAAGATTTTTACTTAAAGGTGTGCATGTTCATTGTGTTGATAATACGGTTTTAAGTAATACTTTTTTTCAAAGTCTTGAGGTTAACCCTTCACAGGAATTAAATATTTTTATTAAGGACGTCCCTGGAACAATAAATGGATATACTTCATATGGGATTGACGAAATAATCAGCGAATCACTTACCTGGGCTGCCCCAAGTGTCTTATGGCACGAGTTTGCACATACAGCATATGTAAACCATCCTTGGGAAGAAAATCCGGAATTATCGGATACCTGGAATACCAAATGGCAATGGGACCATGATTGCAATAGTGGTACTCCGTTTGTAAAGGGAAATGCCTGCTGGGATGCCAATCCTACTTATAATTATAATGGCAAAAAAGAAAGTGCCTGTAACAATCCTCATTTTTGTACAGACCACCCGTGCTGCAGTTGGGACAATCAGTCTACAAATCTGATGGCATACAGTGGATGGGCTTCCAATGGAGATTATGCCACCTTTTCAAAACAGCAATTAACAAAACTTCTAGGCAGGGTTAATTTATTATTTTGCGAAAAAGTTGTGGCAGTGGATCCTGATTGTCCGCCGCCATCGGCCGTGATATATACACCTCCGATGGAAGGAGTTGGTGATGATTGCAGTTATTGTATTCAATTTGGAGCCAGCATGAATGAAAGTAGTTATATTGTAACTTTTACAGAAAAGCAAAACGGTACGGAAAAATCTGTTTCGAGCACCGGTTGGATATACAGGTCAGCCTCTTCTTATTGCATCAATCTATCTCCTCTCAAATCCGGAAGTGGGCAGTTGAATGGTGGTTTTAGAGCAGGACACACATATACTGTATCACTGAAAGTAAAAAATGATTGTGGTATGGAATCTCTGCAATCGACGACATTTACCCTTCCGGAAGCAAAGAATTGCACAAAGCAGCCTGTTGATATTGAAATTGCACCCAATCCGGCAA
>JAGVTV010000059.1 GCA_019136675.1 Bacteroidota bacterium | reverse complement strand
TTTGCTTTTGTTAGGGCCAGGTTCATAGGTGAAGTCGTTTTTGGCATCCAGGTTAAAAACCGACAGTTTGGACGACCATTTACTGTTGCCGTAATGGATGTCCAGTACCTGAGAGTACCTCCCGAAGCTGCCGGCTGTAGCCGAAAGGGCCGCCTGCAGCGGCCGGTTGAATCCGGGTTTACCGCCCATAGCCAGTTGGCCGCCGATGGCACTGCCACCCCACAGAGACACAAGACCCCCTAAATGGAGCACCGCATTTCTAATGATGGCGGTAGGGATGAGGGCAAGGTCAGTGAGGCCATTCATGGGACTGTTTATGTTAAATCCGTGCCAGGTTACCGCGGTGTGGTTGGCACTTCCTCCCCTGACAGACATAGTGGCAAGGGTGGATAAACCGTAGGATCTTATGAAGCTCAGGCCCTGATCTGCCATAGTCTGCCCAAGGTGATGTGAAGGTGAGTCTTCCATCAGATTATTTTCCACAGATGCACTCCCCGTACCTGCCGACCAGGCCTTGTTCCTCGATTCTGTTATGGTGATATGCTGCAGCAAAAGTGTGGTGTCAGATTGAACCCCCTGTCCCCAAATGTCAAAAACCAGTAATACCTGTGACAAAAGCTGAAAGAGTAAAATTTTGAATTTCATTAAAATACACATTTAAAATAAATATAATACGATAAATGTGCACTAACTGAAACAGTGTTGTCAGCAGGAGCATTTATCGTGATGCCCCGGCAGGCAGGATTGACCGTATCTGGCTTTGCTCCCCGCGGGAGCTCACAGTTGCACGACAGCCCGGGATTTGCACCCGGTTCCGGGTTTTTCGCCTTCCACAACAGTGGCGAAAACCAATCCTAACCTGATTGAGTGATGCAAAGGTAAACAAAAAGAAGTATGTTTTTACCGTGGAGGAAACTCAGGTAGTAGAAAGCATGACCTGATGCTCCAAAGTTAATACACAACTCCTTACAATTACTGGAGGTGAGGGCATTGAAATTGTGCCGCACCTGATTGCCCATTTGCCACATCCAATAGAAAATGTTATTTTTGCCGAATACTAAAATTGCCGTTTTCCGGCCCGGACGTATGCATATCATTTCAACACCAGGCACGAAAGTCTTTAAATTATTTTTTAATCTTACCTTTTCTTCGAATAGAAAAAGTACATCCATGGACCAAGTACGGCCGCAACTATCAGTTCTCTGATAGATTTTTTTTGTTTAGAAAAAAGCAAAAAGTACCCGATCGAAGAGCACAGATAGACTAAAAAACCAAAGAGCATATATTTCATAATTAAAATATTTTAAGTAAGTAATTGCAAATGAAGTTAAACTCAAACATTGAAGGCCGAATAAAAAAGCACATTCTCCCTTCTCATACAATGTATTTAGTTACCCCAAATGTACGATAGCTATCCGGGTAATGCAAGCACATAAGCCCAATATTTTTTTAATGGATGAGGTGTGCCTCCCTTAGCCAAAGCCGTGCAACAGTCCTGGCCTTTAATGTTTATTTTCAGAAGTGGGTGCCGTAACTGAACGTAATTGTGCATTTGCCACATCCGATAGAAAATGTTATTTTTGCAGGATACTAAAATTGCCGTTTTTCCGGCCCGCACCGCATGCCAATATTTTCAGCAACAACAAAGATGACAGACCATGCTTCATGACCATAAGGTAATAAAAGACCTGAGCATTGTCATCCCCCTGTTCAATGAAGCAGAGTCCCTGCCGGAGCTTCACGCCTGGATCACCCGGGTCATGGTGGAGCACAGATACAGCTACGAAGTCGTTTTTGTAGATGATGGCAGCACTGACCATTCCTGGCAGGTCATAACCGGCATCTCTGAGCGTGACAGAAACGTCAGGGCCATTCGGTTCAGGAGGAACTACGGCAAGTCTGCGGGCCTGAATGTGGGTTTTGAAAGTGCCTGTGGTGAGGTGGTGATCACTATGGATGCCGATCTGCAGGATAGCCCGGATGAGATCCCCGCCCTGTACGACATGATAAAAACGGAAGGATTTGACCTTGTTTCAGGATGGAAAAAGAAACGGTTTGACCCCCTCTCGAAGACCATTCCCACCAAGCTGTACAACTTTGTCACCAGCAGGATGTCGGGTGTCAGGCTGCACGACATGAACTGCGGTCTGAAGGCATACAGCCATGAGGTAGTAAAAAATATAGAGGTGTATGGCGAGATGCACCGATATATACCCGTCATAGCCAAATGGGCAGGGTTTCGCAACATCGGCGAAAAGGTGGTGCAGCACAGACCCCGCAAGTACGGAACGACCAAGTTTGGGTTGTCCAGGTTTATCTACGGCCCGCTGGACCTGGCGTCTATCATGTTTATGGGTAAATTTGGCAAGCGGCCCATGCACTTTTTTGGAGTCCTCGGCACCATCATATTTTTTGCCGGTATCCTGGTCCTCACCTGGCTTAGCATCGAAAAACTGCTGCTAAATACCGTAGGAATAGCCAATCGCCCGGTATTTTATCTGGGCATACTGTCGGTAATAGTCGGTGTACAGCTTTTTATAGCCGGCTTCCTGGGTGAGTTGATAAGCCGCAGTGCCGCCGAACGAAATACCTACAAGATCACCGAGACCATTTAGGTCATCCTTTTTTTCTGGCTTTGACGGCGTAGACGTGCGGCAGTTTTGAGCCCATTTCCCGGACCCTGAATTGGCCGGGGGCATCCTCCGTCATATCATGGAGGCAATTGTAAGGTGAGTAGTCGTATTCCTCAAAGGCCACTATCTCCATATGGTGGTGTAGCAGTCCTCCCAATACTTCACTCAGGGAGTGATTCCATCCCACGGTCGTGATTTCCACCGCAGCTTCCCTGTCAGCGTAGGACCCTTTTTCCGTTTCCTGGATGGGACCCTGATCAAAATATGAGTAGATTACCTTGCTGAAGCGGTCGTCAAACATCCAGATTACAGGATGAAATTCAACCAGCACAAGCTCACCACCGGGTTTTAAAAGATCTGACACCACCGCAGCCCACCGGTCCATATCGGGCAGCCAGCCCAATACTCCGTAAGTGGTAAAAATCATATCGTATTTTTCAGCATGGTGATCGGGCAGGCTGTACACATCTGAGCAGATAAACCGTACATCCTTACCTGTTTTGGCTGCAAGTTCGCGAGCCAGGTCTATCGCCTTGTCAGAAAAGTCGACACCCGTCACCGTGGCACCCATCCTGGCAAGAGATATGGTATCCTGCCCGAAATGGCATTGCAGATGCAGGATCTTTTTCCCTGTGATATCTCCCATCATGAGGAGCTCTATCGGATTGAGCGTAGTATTTCCCGCAAGGAAGGACGACATGCCGTAAAATTCGGAATCGGCATGCAGGGAGGTCTTTTCGTTCCAAGCTGTGCGGTTTAATGCGAAGTAATTATCGAACTCAGCCATAAGACAGATAGGGTTATATTTCCCAAAAGTAGTAAAAACTTTAAGATGAAACTAAAAATGAAGATGAAGGCGAACGCATTTATTTTCTGAATACGTAAAGTACGGGGAATTGCGTGACAGACTTTTGCGGCAGGACACTGATATTTGTCCCTGCAACTTTCGAGCCGCCCTGATGTTGTGATTTTCAGCATACGAAATCAAAATTCAGATGTCATATAAAATCTTTTTATGGTGAAAATTCCTTCGAGGGCATATATTTTTCTATCCATCCTTTTCCTTTTATTCGGCTGTAAAAACAAAGTCTTGAAGGAACAGGCTCCAGCTACCCAGGCCAACCAGCTAAAGAACCTTGTGCCCAACCCGGCTGATACCCTCACGTTCAGATCAGGGATACGATGCATATATCAGGACAGTAAAGGCCATTACTGGTTTGGGAGCCATCAGGAAGGGGTCTGCAGATTTGACGGAACATCATTTGAATATTTCACCTCTGCGGACGGCCTGCCGGGAGATCAGGTTTATTCCATCACAGAGGATAACATGGGCACTATATGGTTATGGACCAATAAAGGAGTGGGCAGCCTGGATACAAATGTTAACAGCTCTTTTCAAAGCAACAAAATTTTACCGGTTATCAATAGAAATTGGCAACCATCGTCGTCCGATATCTGGGTCGGGTCCGAAAATTCCGGCGAACTTACCGTAATTCACGAAGGAAAGGCATACAGGTTTGGATTTTCTTTGGCAAATAAACAGGCCATTGATGGTTTGCAGGGAGTCACTGGGTTTTCAAAGGGAAAAAATGGAACGATCTGGATGGCGTATTATTCGGGAGTGACGGGCTTTGACGGACACCGGTTTACGGTAATAAATGACAGCACCATGCATTACGATGGCACTACAGATTATATGCACGTGCGAAGTATTCTGGAGGATTCAAAAGGCAGATTATGGGTAGGTAACAATAGCAATGGTGTTTTGCTGAAAGAAGGTGATTCCATAATAAATTTTTCCAGGAAGTTTGGCTTGGTTGACCACTTTATATTTAAAAATGTAAATCCATCGCCTCCGGGCACTTTATTGCATGTATTTGCCATAGGCGAAGACAGTTCAGGCAATATATGGTTTGGAGACAGGGACACAGGAGCATGGAGGTATGACGGCAGGGAAATTAAAAACATGACGGTAGATCCGCGGCTTAAATCACCCCACATCTGGGATATTTACGAGGATAAACATGGAAATTTACTGTTTGCTATGGCTGAGGGAGGCGTTTACAGATATAACGGGTCTGGTTTTGATAAGGTGTTTTAAGTGTGATTTTTCCTGTGGAGGTTGCCCTGGAGTGCTATTAACGGGACAATTAAAGTTACACTTAATCCAAAAAACATGAGGAAAGGAGTCAAAACATAAACGACAAAGAGAAAAGACAGATTCTTACTCGCGGTGAAAACCCTGAATGCTGCAAGTATTGGCATCTAATCTCTTGTATACCACGATCATCACTTTTGGTGATTACGCACAAATAAGGTAACTTTTGTTTATTGCTATAATTGGCTACTGAAAAGTAAAAAGCCACAAAACATTTTTATTTCCTGTTTTGTGGCTTTCGTAAAAAACGAATTTCAAATTCTTAATGTATTGGATCGAAGTCACAAACTTCGACCATCGGGAGGATGTGGCCTGCCTGCTTTTGTAAGGGTATTTTAGGCTGTCAAAAAAGGAAATTTTCGAAAAAAATCATTGCTTCCGGAAGGTCCTTAGCATCTCTTTATTAAGCCTGCCCGACGACCATGTGCCTGATACCATAAGCCGACGCTGACTCTGCAACGGAAAACCTGGGATTTGTTTGCCTGAAAGCTGAAAAGACAATTCCATGCCTCTTTTCTGAAGGTTTTCGGCGGCATACCGGTTACATGCTCCAAACGGATAGGCAAAGAAACAAATGTTGGTGCCTGTAATTTTTTCCAGCTTATTATTGGAATCCTCAATTTGCTTTTTCCACTGTCCTGCCGGCAGTTTCCTCAGGTCCTGGTGGTCATAGGTGTGATTTGCAATACAATGCCCCCTGTCGGCAAGGGACTTGATCTGAGTTCCAGTCATATAGTGTTTTTTGCCTATGACCACTGTCATGATAAAAAATGTGCCCCGGAAGCCATACTTTTCCAGAAGCGGAGCAGCTATGGTATAATGGGACTCATGGGTGTCGTCAAAACTGAAGAGGATGCACTTCTTGTCAAGTGGCTCAGTGCCGTTAATGTGTTTAAAAATATCCTCCGGCAGTACCGACCTGTAACCTTCATCCCTGAAATACTTAAGTTGCTCTTCGAGCCTCCCTGCACTTATGTAGCACGGTCCGGGTTCACCACTGATCCTGAATATATTGTGGTAACACAATGTAAAAACTTCTTCCTGGCTTACCAATGGGAAGGTCTGCAAACAAAAGGCCGTAATTAACGCCAGCAGACTGATGATCCGTGTGCGGTTCGTTTTTTTTGTGGCGTTTACCATATTTCAGCATTTAAAAATTAAGTTTCACCCTCAGAAAACCCCGGTGGCTGAGGGCCTCAAAATTGTTTAGGCTGGCAAAAAAACTCTGCCAGATAAAGTCTGCGTTCAGGTTGTCTGCAAGACTGTACCTTATTCCAGGCAATATCAGCAGCAGGTTTGTGCCCGGCGAATACAATACCGAGAGATTGGTTGATAAAAGCGGTGTGATTTCTTTGCCCGTTGTGAGGATGAAATTCCATTTAGTAGGCATCAGGTTTGAGGGCGAAAAGTTAAAATTTACTTCGAGGGGGTTGGTGATCCTGCGGTTGAGTCCGTTGTTGTTAAACAGCAAGGCACCGTTAAGGTACCACCCGTTGCCAAAGACATAGTCACTTTCGACAGTGAGATTATATTGTACCTTGTCGGAACCGGAGCCGGAAAAGAACTGAAACTCCCCTTTAAAGCCTGCCTCACCGATGCTCCCTGCCCAGCCCGTGCCGGCAGTAAACCTGTCGCCGTAGATACCTGAAATAAGCTGAAAGTCATACCCTTTGGCGTTGAAGTAATATTTGCCGGCAAGGACTTTGCCAGGGCCTGATCTTCCGGGCGAATAAGCAATCTCCAGGCCTGAAAAACCGGTAAACTCTGTTGTGAATATGACGGCATCACTTCCTGGCCTTTCTTCGTAGTCAAAGTCCAGAAAGTTGTAGGTATTGAACAGGTCGTTGGGATTCCATGTAGTGGCAATACCCCAGTTAATCCTTTGCCTGCCAAGCCTCAGGCTGACGCTTTTAAGCTTGTAATCGGCATACAAACGGTCTATATTGGTGTGCAAAACCATCGATGGATTGGAAAACCATACCCTCGATAGGTCGATCCTTTCATTGGCATTTCGGAGATACTTGCCATAATCAGGCAGGCTGCGTACCTCATCCCCCCATATGAGCCTGTTTCGAAGTTCCAATGCCAGGGTCAGATTTTCTGCAGGTCTCCATTTGCAGTTTAAACGGTTGTGGATCAGGTTGGTAGCAGCCAGGCTATTAAAAGTTTTGTCAAAACTCAGCGTTTGCATATCTTTAATGTATCCGTTAAGCGAAAAACTCCCTGATGGCTTTTCGGCTACAGCCGCTGACGTATCCACCGGGGGAAGTTCCTGTGCCCGGGTGAGGGAAGGTACCATCAACATAAGCAGGTATATGGCAGCGAATCTCATTTTGTAATTAGTGTGGGGCACTTGTATCAATGACGTTGGTATCGGTGGCCACTTGCCCGTCGACGAGGGTTATCACCCTTCTGGCCCGGTCGATGACCCTCTGGTCGTGTGTCGAAAACAGGAATGTGATATTTTCCTCCCGATTTAGCTTGTCCATGATATCAAGCAGATTGGAAGCGGATTTTGAGTCCAGATTGGCAGTAGGCTCGTCGGCAAGCACAAACTGTGGTTTGGAGGCCAGAGCACGTGCCACGGCCACTCTTTGCTGTTGTCCGCCCGAAAGCTCACCGGGTCTGCTGTCCATTTTGTCCTCAAGGTCTATTTGGTTGAAAAGTTGCTTCATCCGGGTCCCCCGCTCCGCCTTGCTTTTTCCCTGCAGCAGCATGATAAATTCGGCATTTTCACGGGCAGTGAGCACCGGTATCAGATTAAACGACTGAAATACAAAGCCTATATTGTGCAGCCTGAAATCGATGAGCTTACCCGGACTCAGGGTGGTGATGTCTGTCCCGTTGATAAAAATCTGTCCCTCATCCGGTTTGTCCAGGCCTCCGATAAGGTTGAGCAGTGTGGTCTTGCCTGACCCTGATGGCCCTACCAGTGCCGTAAATTCACCTCTTTTGATATGCAGATGAACATTTCGGATGGCGTATATAGGGATAGTGGTCGGATTGTATACCCTGCTGATATTGTGGGTGTCGATAACTATGTCGCTCATGGTCTGTGTTTAAGGATCAGTTTCGGAGAGCATCGATGGGTTTCATTCGTATGGCCTTCATGGCAGGCAGCAGGCTGGATAGAAATGCTGTAATCACTACGATCGTCAATACAGGAATCAGTTTTTCGGCCGGAAACTCAGGATAGATCAAAGTCCTGAATCCAAAGTTGCTCATCATTTCCTCGCCCATACCTGACAGGTCAAGGCCGGTTTTGTGAAAATAATTTGCGGTAAGCCATCCGGCCAGAATTCCGGCCGGAGCCCCAGCCAGGGTAAGGAAAGCTGTCTCGAGGAGCACAAGCAGGAATATTCTTTTGCGGCTGGTGCCAAGGGCTGCAATCATGCCTATCTCTCGTGTCCTCTCCATGATAGCCATAAGCATGGTGTTGAGTATGCCAAAAGCCAGGGCCGTCATGATGATGATCATGATGATGTACGAGTAGGTATCTACCGTCCGCACCATAAATTCAGTCTCGGGAGATATATCCTTCCACGTTTGTACCTTCAGGCCAGGCAACATGGATTTTAACTTCCGGGCTGCAGCTTCCACGTCCTTGTCATCTCTCAGCTTAATGCCCAATTGGTGACATTGCCCTGCAAGGCCAATAAGCTCACCGAGCTCATCCCGTGATACATAGATCAGCCTTTCGTCCAAAGGTGCGTTGGTGCTCCTGTAGATGGCAGACACCCTGAATGCTGCCGTGACCAGATCATTGGTCGTATCGTTAAACATCAGGACCAATTTGGATCCAATGCGGAGCTTCATTTTGGCAGCCAGTTTCATGCCGATGATGGCCTGGTGGTGCTTGTCCGGAACAAGTCCATTTCCTTCCCTTATTTTTTGCTTCAGAGACGAAAAGTCGTATTCAGTCAGAGTATCTACGCCTATAATCTGAACCCCTGCCGTACCCGTTGGGGTGGATAGCATGCCATTGACCAGTTGCCGTTGGTTTATCAGAGTGATTTCAGGTATTGTCTTGATTTTTTGGATCAGGTCCCGGCTGTTGCCAATGGTATATTTTGTTTCGGATTCTTCAGAAAATTTTGGATGGTGGATCTGGATATGACCTGTTTCTTCGTCGATGACGGTACGAATCCTGCTCACCATCATACCTTCGTACAGGGCAAGTACAGCTACTCCGGCAAACATCCCCAGGGCTATGGAGACCATGATAACCAGGCTTCGGGTCTTGTTTCTCCAGATATTTCGCCATGCCATTGATAAAATCATATTCTACCTTTTCATTGAGGTAACGGGATCGATGGTCAGCACTTTGTATACCGGATACATCGACAGTATCAGACCTATAACCATGACGATGATTCCCTGAGATATAAAATTGTCCGGACTGATAGATGTTGGAAAGACAGCTTCGAAACCGAATCTTTCATATATGCTGGCAATTTCGCCTCCCAGCCTCAGGGGTTTTTGGTTAAAATAATACACCACAGGTATGCTTGCCAGGATACCGAGGGCACATCCTCCCAGCACTGTCAGCACCGACTCTATGGCCATCAGTGCACACAACCTGCTTTTTTTCATGCCGATGGCTACCAACATACCCAACTCATATTTGCGTTCAACCATCATCATCAAAAGGGTGCCGAATATCCCGAAACTTACCAGCATATACAGGATGCCCTGGATATATTTCATGCTGTTGCTATCGGTTTCGATGTGTTGTTTTACGTCAGGCAGCATGGCTTCCCAGCTCATGATTTCATATTCATTTCCCAACTGTTGCTTCAGTGCATCGGCAGTTAGTCCCGGATTGCCGGGATTACTGAGAGAGATGACGGCCGATGTAGCCAGGTCTTCAGCACTGTACAACTCCCGGGCGTCCTCCAGGCTCAGATAAAGCAACTGATTGTTCAGTTCCGGTGAGCCAAACCTGACCAGGCCTTTCACTTCAAATTTGCCTGCTGAGGTGGCCCCGTGATAGCCCTGCCCGATCAGGTAGACCGTATCTCCTATGCCAGCCTTCATACGGAGTGCGAGACCTTCGGAAAGCATAACCTTTTTGTCTCCGGGCACTATACATGTGCCTTTGGTTACCTTGGACTTGAGGCCTGTGACCTTGTCTTCCCTGTCAGGGTCAATACCCACCACCATACAGCCTTTGGTATTGATGTCAGTGGCGATGAGGCCAAAGGTCTCCAGCCTCGGCGAAACTCCGGTTACCTGGCTGACGGCGAGTATCCTGCTATCCAGTGATTTGTCGTATTTCATACCATTATCCAGTACCTGTTCGTCCCAATAACCGGCTTTATGTACCTGCACGTATCCGGTGTAAAAACTGACTACATTTTTGATAAGATTGTCAAAAATCCCATCTTTCAGGCTGCTGGTCAGCACGGACAATATCACAGCGAAAAATATGGCAGCCATGGTGATGGCTGTCCTTGTTTTGTTTCGCCACATATTTTTCCAGGCCAGACCTAAAAGCCACATCAGCGTAGATTTTTCATGGTGTTGAGATTAAAGAAATCATCCTTGATTGGATTGTCAAAAACAATGCTGCGGTATATCATCTCTGTCTTGTGGCCTTTTTTGTCTACCGGTATCATTTCAAATCTGGTGGGTATGACCCTACCACCCATTGCCCGTGGATCAAAGCCGTTCATGACATTGACCAATACTCCTTCTTCATCGTAAAACCGGATATGCAGCTCTATGTAATCCTTTTTGTCTATGCACACATTGAGTTTTCCCCACACCACAGCTGCCTGCTGCTTGGGGATCATTTCTATTTTGTAGCAGGACCTGCCGCCTATCAGGGTGTCACCTGTCAGTTTGTGGGTGTAGTCGTTGATGACCGATGACTCCCTGACGAGGTCGTCGTTAGTGAAATCTGTACCCATCCAGCTTTGGCTCATCATGGAGGGTGGCAGTTTGATCACACGCTCCAGGGTAGGATACCAGTTCCAGACCTCCTTTTTACGCTTGAGAAATGACACGCCCTTGTCCTTTGCCGGCGAAGTGATGAGCACCATCGAATAGTCAGTGCCCTTGGACCAAACCTTGAGTTGCATCGACCTCTTCCACGCAGGGCGTATGGTATTAATCGTCATCTCCACCATTGCTGTGTTACCCCGCATTTTTTCATCAGCCTTTCTGACTATGGTCAAGGCATCCTGGCCCGAAGAGAGATTGTATGACAGGGTAAGTAAACTGAATATGGTCAGAGCCTGCTTTATTATTTTCATGGTAATTGTCAGGTATATCCGGCTTGAAGCCGAATAACTTTGATATACAAATTTAACCTTATCCGGAGGAGTGCTATAATGATATTATTTCCATATCTGTATGACATATGTCACTGCAGTATGGAATGCCGTTAATGGCAATAAAGCCGCTTTAATTAATCGAGTTGCATTTCGGGAATGTCATCATCTACAATGAGTCTGCCTTCTGTTGCTGCTACGATCTCGTCCACGCTGACGCCGGGAGCTCTTTCGAGCAATCTGAAGCCATCATCCGTAATCTCCAGGACGGCAAGTTCGGTGACGACTTTCTTCACACATTTGACTCCCGTAAGAGGCAGCGTACACTTTTTCAGCAGTTTTGATTCTCCGGCTTTGTTTACATGCATCATAGCCACAATGATGTTTTCGGCTGAGGCCACCAGGTCCATAGCTCCTCCCATGCCTTTGACCATTTTGCCGGGTATTTTCCAGTTTGCAATGTCTCCTTCATCCGACACTTCCATAGCTCCCAGGATGGTCAGGTCCACATGTTTGCCACGAATCATGCCAAAACTCATGGCAGAGTCAAAAAAACTCGCACCCGGCATCGTGGTGATGGTTTGTTTGCCTGCGTTGATGATATCCGCATCTTCTTCGCCCTCGTAAGGAAATGGACCCATGCCCAAAACTCCGTTTTCGCTTTGGAACTCCACGTTGAGTCCGGCAGGCACATAATTGGCCACAAGGGTAGGGATGCCTATTCCCAGGTTGACGTAATATCCGTCCTTTAGTTCTTTGGCTATGCGTTTTGCGATTCCGGTTTTGTCAAGAGACATGGCTTTACTTTTTTATGGTAGGCACAAATATATCAATTCTTTTGCTAACAAGACTCAGAAGGCAAGGTTAAAGAACAGCCTGATTTTCGCCAAAAAACTGCCTGGCAATATTTAACGGGCGGAAGATGAATCTCTTTTTGCTCCTGTGTTCGGCAGTCCGTTTGAGGATATCGATAAGCGTCTCCATGACCTCGATGGTATGCAGGCCTTTGTTGATCATGACACACTCGGCCTGAGCTGAGTGGACGACGTCCGTTATCTCTGATCTTGTAGCCATTCCCGACTTGTTGAGACTTTCAAGTACCTGTGTGGCCCATATCACGGGAATGTGGGCTGCTTCGCATATCCATAAAATTTCTTCCTGGATTTCGCTCAATCTCTCAAAGCCTATCTCCACGGCAAGGTCCCCCCTTGCTATCATGACGCCCACGGCAGGCCTTTTCATGCCCTCAAGCAGGAGCATGGGCAAATTCAGTACAGCCTCGGGCGTCTCCACTTTTATAATGAGGTCAGGTCTGCGACCTTTAAATTTATCCAGCTCGTGCATCAGTAAGGCCATGTCTGCCGGGTCACGGATAAACGAATAACCGACCATATCCGCATTTTCGCACACAAAAGGCAGGACAGAGATGTCAAACAAGGTCAGTGCCGGGATATCCAGGTCCGTATCCGGAAAATTGATGCCCTTACCTTCCTTAATCTGCTTTTTAGCAGTCGAAATGCGGGTAATGCGTATACCGACCCTGTCTTTCCTGACATTTTCTACCACGCCTTGTATCATTCCGTCATCTATAAAGATGCGTTCTTCTTTTTTCAGGGATGCTATGATTCCTTTTTCATTGGGATGGATGACTACTTCTTCCTTGTCAAAGTTTTTTGCTTTCTCCGCCATCCAGATGATCTGCCCTTCTTTGATTTTTACCCTGCCTTTTTTCCGGCCTTTGTTGATGATCCTGGTCCGGATCTTCGGACCTGCCAGGTCCATGTATATCCTGCATGGTTTGCCTGTTTTTTCCATTGCCTTACGTAGGTTAGATATCAGTCTCGCCCAGGTGGCTTCGTCATCGTGGGCACAATTGATTCTGGCGACATTCATGCCGTGGAGCAGCAGGTTTTTAATCAGGGCGTAATTATCGGCAAAGCTGGCATCAAACGTCACCATGATGCTGGGCAGATAGTCTCCTTCTTTTGGACCGAATAGAGCTGCACTTTTTTGCTTAATTAGTTTTTTACTGCTCTCCCAGGTACAATCAGAGATCTCCGACGTCCGGTATTTGTGGCCCAACCTCTCACGTATAGACTGAATTTGTCTCAACAGGTGGCTTTCGCTGCTGGCAAGAGAGGACAACCCCATGTTGTGAAGGTCATTTTGGGTAAGTCGTATGTCTTCACTGCGGAGGGCCAGATACCTTATGAGGTTTGCCGCCGAATCCCTTTGGGTAGGGTGCACTGTTTTGATCAATTCAGCCTTTAACCTGGTTTTTTCAACAAGTTTATTCTCCAGACTCTCCATGGATACTGACAATCTGCCCAAAATGTCATCTTTCATGATAAAAACAGGTTTTACGACAAAGTTAATTCTGTCTCATCGGTCCGGAGGTGACCTGGATTAACATTCCGCATTATTTTAATTAAAAGGTGACAAAAAAGTAGGTCTTCTTCCACTTCCGTGAATGAATGGATTATATATTTGCAAAATAATCATAATTCTTTAGAAAGTGAAGCAATATCACGACCTTCTACGGCACATCCTAGATCACGGCACAAAAAAAACAGACAGGACCGGCACTGGAACGATTAGTGTATTCGGCTACCAGATGAGGTTCGACCTGGAAGAAGGATTTCCGATGGTGACTACTAAAAAGCTTCATCTCAAGTCTATAATTTATGAGTTGCTGTGGTTTCTTAACGGAGACACCAATATACAGTATCTGAATGACCACGGTGTGACCATATGGAATGAATGGGCTGATGCCAATGGTGACCTGGGGCCTGTTTACGGTAAGCAGTGGCGTTCGTGGGAGTGTATTGACGGCAGTGTGGTCGACCAGATATCAGAAACGGTAAAAACACTCAAAACAAATCCGGATTCGCGTCGGATGGTCGTCAATGCCTGGAATGTGGGTGAACTTAGCCGGATGGCACTAACCCCTTGCCATTGCCTTTTTCAGTTTTACGTGTCAAACGGAAGACTCTCCTGTCAGCTCTATCAGCGGTCTGCAGATACCTTCCTTGGCGTGCCGTTTAACATTGCTTCCTATGCCTTGCTGACCATGATGATCGCCCAGGTCACAGGACTGAAGCCGGGTGAATTTATCCATACTTTCGGGGACGCACACCTTTACCTTGACCACATCGATCAGACAAGGCTACAGCTTACCCGTACTCCGAAGCCATTGCCAAAAATGATCATTAACCCGGCAGTAGATTCCATTTATGATTTCAGGTACGAGGACTTTACTTTGGTGGATTATCATCCGGACCCTCATATCAAAGCCAGGGTGTCTGTCTGATTGACGCATCATGCCGGAATTTATTACCGAGACACCACGACTGATTTTGAGGCAGGCCACGCCTGAAGATGTGTTGGGTTTTTATGAACTAGACTCCGACCCTGACGTGCACAGGTTTCTGGGCAACAAACCGGTACAAACCATGGAGGAATGCCTGCGGGTCATCTCATGGCTGCAGCAGCAATATGCAGAAAACGGCATAGGCAGGTGGTCGGTGATTGACAAGACCACTGGCGAATTTGTGGGTTGGGCCGGGTTGAAATTTGTGAGAGAAGAGACAAATGGCCACGTGGACTATTATGACTTGGGTTATCGGCTCAAAAAGAAATTCTGGGGTCGGGGTTTAGCCTCGGAATGTGCCGCCGAATCGCTCAGGTACGGGTTTGAGATCCTAAAACTTAAAGAGATTTATGCTGCGGCCCACATTGAAAACGTAGCTTCAAATCATATCCTCCATAAATGTGGCTTTATAGGGGAAGGGCGGTTTGTTTACGATGGGGCCATACACAACTGGTATAGAATAGATCGCTTAAAATGGCTGTTTTGTGCCTGATGCAGGAAATCTGTATTATTTTTGCGTCCAAATAGTATTAATATGTCCGTACCAGGCCCTTTGCACCAGAAAATGCGTATTTACCACCGTTACCTGGGTTTTTTTCTGCTCGGCATCATGGCTGTTTACAGCATCAGCGGTATTATCATGGTATTCAGGGATACTGATTTTCTCAAATACGAAAGAAGTATACACAAGCAGGCAGAAAGCGGACTTGACGCCGAAAAACTTGGCAAAGCTCTCGGAATACGCAATCTGAAGGTAGTCAGACAAGAAGCCGATAAAATATATTTTGAAAATGGGACTTATGATGTGGCGACAGGACAGGCAGACTACAAAGTCAAAGAGTATCCCAAGCCCATCGAAAAGATGACAAAACTTCATAAAGCAAAGTCCGCCGAACCATTGTTTTTTATGAATATTTTTTTCGGGCTGTCTCTCCTTTTTTTCGTGATCTCATCATTCTGGATGTTTATGCCTGACACCTCCGTATTCAGGAAAGGCATGTATTTTATGCTCGCGGGCATCATCCTGATGGTCATCATGATGTTGGTCTGAGACCCATTTTACTTTTGTTATATCTAAAAGTCGGGATGACTGGACTCGAACCAGCGACCTCGTCGTCCCGAACGACGCACGCTACCAGCTGCGCTACATCCCGTGTAAAACAATGTTTTCCAGGAGCCAGACACGGGACTCGAACCCGCGACCTGCTGATTACGAAACAGCTGCTCTAACGGCTGAGCTAATCTGGCGTTGTTCCTGAGGCGAAATTACATAATTCTTGATTTTAATCTTAGCATGATGTGTAATATTTATTACCACATCTTACAACTTATTTGTGAATCGGGATAGATGATTTTTATTAAAAATTGATTTATATCTTCGCTTTATCAGTACATTTGTTGCAACAAAACCCTACACATACAAGTTAAGTGTTTTTGCCGTTTGCTGATGCGTATCCTCTCGGCTGTTTA
>JAGVTV010000055.1 GCA_019136675.1 Bacteroidota bacterium | reverse complement strand
AGACTGGACGGAAGGAGTGGAATACAGCATCATTAACGACCATGGTTTTAACACCACACTTAACATTGCCTATTACCCTACGTTGTATGTAATAAGGCCGGACAGGACAGTGATGGAAATGGGAGACTACAGGTACAATGATGAAATCTGGGCAAAAGCCATGATTCCGACGGCACAAAAGGACCTTATTTTCAGCAATTCATTTGATGACAAGACCTTCTGCTCATCAGCTATATTTAACCAAAAGCCTAAGGTAATCAATATGGGTACTACACCTGTAGCTTCCATTGATGCCGAATTGGTTCTTAACGGTACACCTACTCTGGCTACATTTGCCAAAGCAGTAGGTATCTTTAAGGAGGTGGAGTTAAGTTTTGGAAACAAAACCCTGACTGAACCCACGGAGGTGGAAGTCAATATCACAGGTGTAGACGGACAAGCTGACGAGCCGGATGAGCTGAGTACTCTGTCGGCCAATTATTACAAGCCAATCGTAGAGGAAAAGAAACTTGTGGTCAAATTTACCACTGACTTTTATCCCGGTGAGACTTCATGGAACCTAAAGGACAACAAGAACAGGACCCTTCTGACTGTAACTTACCAGGAAGGCAATGAGGATCAGTTTGGCGGTGGCGGACCCGATGCAGTTACAACTCATGAATATGAGGTTGATATTACAAATATCGATATTAATTGTCTTACTCTGACTATAACAGACGCTTACGGTGACGGTATGACTGCTTTTAATCCGGCCAATCATCCTGTGCCTGGGGTAGAATTTTATGACTCAAAAGGCAACCTTCTTAAAGGAAAGCTTAGAAATGAGTATAACTTCCTTAGTGCAAATGTAGGGTCATCACCTTCAACTGTTAAAGTTTTTGCGGCAGCAAGTATCAGCTCAGGACTTGAAGACCAGGAGTTTGTTGAAAATCTAAACGTATTTCCAAATCCTGTCACCGATATTCTCAACGTGGAGATGAACATCAAAGCAGGTACTGAATATGAGGTGTTTGTAACCAATGTTATGGGAGCTACAGTCTCAAGGATTACTAAAAACACAAACTTTATCAATGTGTCTGATCTCTCAGGCGGTATGTACTTCCTTAATGTGAGGACAAAAGATGGTGTGTTTGCACATAAGTTCACCAAGCTTTAATAGAAAATTTCTCTCAAAATACAAAGCCGGGTTGCTTCATGAGCGGTCCGGCTTTTTTATTTAGCAAATATGCGTAATGAAGAAAAGGTTTTTTAAGCAGCTTTTTTATTAAAGATCATTCCTAAAATGATCGACATGACACAATAGGAAGTAAAGAAAAGTGCTCCGGGCGAGAGATGGGATTGGTTTACGGTTTCTACAGCAAAACCCGTACGGTTATGTTCGATCTGGTCAAGTTGGGCATTTACAATGCCGTAAAAACCAATATAAGCCATAAATAATGCCACTACAAAGACATCTGCCATACTCCATTTGCCCAGGTAAAATATG
Source organism: Bacteroidota bacterium (assembly GCA_019136675.1). Taxonomy (GTDB): domain Bacteria; phylum Bacteroidota; class Bacteroidia; order Chitinophagales; family Saprospiraceae; genus OLB9. The sequence goes on along the minus strand of JAGVTV010000055.1, from coordinate 54,863 downwards.
ATGTTTTTAATTGCAGAAGAGTTACCTGCTTTTTCGCTAAGTACAAAAATTGCTGTGAGAATCAACTTGATAAAGGGAAAGACTACGCTAAAACACAGGACCATTAGACCCACGATCTTCAGGTCTAGGCCCCGTCCCTCAAGTAATGTTCTTGTCACATCCAGGATGGATTTGCTTTGGTAATAAATGTATTGTCTGTCAAAGTTAATTTCGGTGCCCATAACTTTTAGTGTAAAAGAGTTGAGCAGTGCCTCAATATCTATCATGGGCAGACTGACGCCAAGGATCAGCATCAGAACAGATGCCAGGGTCATGGTGATCACCGATGCCAGCTGTCCGGTCCAGCCTGATAGTGCCCAGGCAATCAAAAAGCAAGCGGCCAATATGCCGAAGACCAGTCTCACACGCTGCTCTATGCCGGATTGAATCAGGTTAATTCTATTATTTATCTCAGAGCTGGCAGAGATCAGGTCGGAGGTACCATATTTGTTGTATAATGAAATTCTGGGGTCAAGGTAAGAATCCATGTCAGCTTTGTCCAGGATCTTGATGAGTTCAGCCCGCATGACGTCTCTCAGTTGAGGCTCCTGTTTTTTGAGTTCTTTAGCAAGTTGAACTGCCATGCCGGGGATAAACCTGGGGATATCGAGTTTTTGGATCTGAGGCACAGCATTGTCTTTAACCAGCTTGAGAAAGACCTTATTTACCTTTTCTGATTTTTCGGCTTCGGCAAAAATATTTTCAAAGATCTTACCGCTCTCCAGATACTCCCTGTTAATGCCATGGAGATATTTTTCAAGTTCTTTTTCCACCTGCCTGTATGCCGAGGGCGAGATCTCAAATTCTCCGATCCTGTTTTCAAAAACCCTGAGAGCTTCTTTTTTCCATATCTGAAGGTTAAAAAGTCCGTAGTTGACCTTATGAATCTCAGCAAGGTCTTCTTTATATCCCTTGAGGTCACTGTAGCCACTTAATAGTCCGGTGGCCAACCATCCGGAATACAGGAGGGCGATGCCCGACAGGGCCAAGATCAGATACTTTGTCATGATATTTGACTTTGCATTACTGGATTAAGATGACGTGGAGGGTTATCCAATTGTTTCAGTTTTTTTTCATTAGTATGAGTTGTGAAACAGCTTTGCCCAGGATAGCTTCGTGTTTTGAGTCAATTACAACCTTCATGGCCTGGTCAAAATCCGATTTTTCGATTATTTTAATCTCCGCTCCGGGTTTGATATTTGACTTTGAAAGGTGGACCAAAAAATCAGGACTTTGGTCTTTCACGCCGAGTACTGTACCTGCCTGGTAGAGGGGCATTTCCAGCAGTGTTGTCTGGGTGCGGATGGTAAATTTGCCTTCAGCATTAGGAATAGGATCACCAAAAGGGTCAAACCTCGGGTAGTCAAGAAAAGCATCCAGCCTGCTGATGAGCTCTGGTGAATACAGATGTTCCAGTGAACCTGCTATCTCATCCACCTGGTGCCAGGCGAATCTTAGCTTTTGCACAAGAAAAACCCTCCAAAGGCGGTTCCTGCGGATCAGGCTCGTAGCGGCCTTGATGCCGGATGATGTAAGAGAAACACCCCTGTACTTTTGGTAAGAAATGAGTTGTTTTAGTGCCAGTTTGTGCAGCATGTCGGTGACAGATGCAGGAGCCGTATTCAGTTGGCGGGATATTGCCCCGGTGCTTACCGGCCTGACCTCCCACTCTGAGATGGTAAATATAGCTTTGAGGTAATCCTCTTCAGCAGGAGTGAGTTCAGGTTTTTCAGTAACGGGCAATTTTGACTTTTTTAGTGGACAGAGTACTAATCTGGTTATGCTCAGGAGACAAAAATACAATAAAAGCAAATTACGGAAGCAATATACTTTATGTATTAAATATTGTCATTATATGAATTTTTGGTGCATATTTGCGGTAAATAGTTTAAGTGCAGGAAAAACCAGATGCCTATAAGATCCTTGGCGTGGACCCAGGTACCAATATCCTGGGATATGCTGTCTTAGAAGTCAGGAGCCGGCAACTGAAGGTCATCAATTTTGGGGTGTTCCATCTGGAAAAATTTGAAGACCACCATGAAAAGCTAAAGGAGATATTTTTGCAATTGCAGGAAATGATCGAAACCTATCTTCCATCCCAACTGGCCATCGAAGCACCTTTTTATGGTAAAAATGTACAGTCTATGCTTAAGCTGGGCCGTGCACAGGGTGTGGCTATGGCAGCTGCCATGACCATGGGGTTAGAGATTACGGAATATGCTCCAAAAAAAATCAAACAGTCCATCACAGGAAATGGCAATGCTTCCAAAGAGCAGGTTGCTGCCATGCTCGAAAGCATACTCAAGATCAAGATCACCTCAAAACATTTTGATGCTACTGATGCCCTTGGTGTGGCAGTCACCCACTTCAATCAGTCATCGGGTATCAACGGTGGCAGTAAAAAACACTCCGGCTGGGCCTCCTTTGTCAAAAATAACCCCGACAAGGTAACTAAATAGAACCTTTATTGGCGGCAAGCAGAAGTCGCAAAAGTACTCAGGTCCGGGTAGATGTCGTGAGGGATAAACTCATCGCTTACAGCCGGCGTGGCTCCCTGTCCTTTTTTATTCCATCTTCTGTTAATCCATACCCGTTTCAAGCCAATAGCTGCGGCAGGTATATGGTCATGGTAAAGACTCTGAGCCACATGTACGACTTCATCTCTGCTGATTCCCTCAGAATGCATCGACTGCAGTACATACTCAAAAACCCCGGGATCCGGCTTGTAAAAGCCCATTTCCTGAGCGGTATAGACCCTATGGAAGGGCACATTCAGAAGAGTAAGTGTACGGCTGACAGATGTAAGGTCGATATTGGATACGATCACGAGCCTGAACCTGCCTGACAGTCTCTGCAGTGCTTCCACCGTATCTGTAAAAGGAGGCCAGGTGCCTGCAGATGAAGCAAAAATTTTTGCTTTTTCCTTTGCAGTGGGCAGATATAGGTCATTCATTATGTTGCAGTAAACTTCTTCCAGTACCCCGGTGTACAACAAGGAGGGATTTAATTCCTGCACCTTGTACTCATGGGTTGCAAACATTGACAATAGGTGCTCATCATCCGGCTCCAGGTCACTGTGCAGTCCTCTCAAGGTGGAAATGATGCCTGACTCCCAGTCTATTAGCGTGCCGTAACAGTCAAATGTCAGGGCTTTAACATCTTTAAAATCGATCATCGACAGCTTATATTTTTGCCCAAAGTTAACCATAGGCATTAAATCTGATTTTATAAGTTTGCAATAACAGCCACAAAATATTTTGAAAAAATTGGAAGATGATCCACTGATTATTTATTAGTTTGTGATGTTTTTAAAAGCGAACTATGCTGGTCATTGCGGTCATCATCTATTTTCTGGTAACGCTGCTCCTGGGTTTATATGCCTCCAAAAAGGTCCATCAGGCAGGTGACTTTATCAATGCCGGCAGAAACCTGCACCCTGCCATCAACACTGCAGCCCTATTTGCCCTGTGGTTTGGAAGTGAGACCGTATTCGGAGCAAGTTCGGAATTTGCCACTCATGGGATCAGGGGCATTATTGAAGACCCACTTGGGGGAGTACTTTGCCTGCTTTTAGTGGGAATATTTTTTTCGCGGAAGCTTTACAGCCTCAATGTGTACACCATCGGAGACCTTTTCAGACAAAGGTATGGCTCCAAAGTTGAAGCCCTGAGTGCTGTGCTTATGATCATCAGTTTTATTGGCTATGCTGCCGGACAAATAGTAGCCCTGGGGCTGATTACACAGACTTTGACCGGTTTTCCCCTTTCAGCAAGTATGTTTTTAGGAGCAACCATTGTGGTTGTATACACATTTACAGGGGGGATGTGGGCGGTTTCCCTCACAGATTTTTTACAGAGCATATTAATTGTAAGCGGACTATTGGCTATAGCCTGGTATGTGACAGATATGGCGGGCGGATCCACCAAGGTCATGTCGGCTCTGACCCCGGAGCACAGGAAGTTTTTCCCTGAAAATACCGGCACTGAATGGGTCAACTGGTTTGCTGCCTGGATGGTGCTTGGTTTCGGTAGTATTGCATCTCAGGATGTTTTCCAGAGGATAAATTCTGCCAGAAGTGACGGGGCAGCCTACAACAGTACAATAGCCGGAGCAGCGATATATCTGGTTTTTTCCATGGTTCCTCTATACCTGGTTCTTGCAGTTAAAGTCTTAGATCCGTCTCTGCTGGAAGGTGACATGCAGATGATGCTTCCGAGGATGGTAATGACCCACATGCCGGTATGGCTGCAGATATTGTTTTTTGGATCTGTACTCAGTGCGGTTATGAGCACCTGCTCCGGTGCTTTGCTGGCTCCTGCAAGTCTTCTTTCAGAAAACCTGATCAAACCACTATTCTCGGGCAGCATGAATGACGCCAGATTTTTACTGCTCACAAGAATATCAGTGGTGATGGTGGGGAGTGCGGCATTGATCATTGCCCAGAGCAGCCAGAATATCTTCCACCTTGTCGGCGAAGCCAGTGTCATCGGACTTGTAAGCATATTTGTGCCTTTTGTTGCCAGCTTGTTTTTACACCATACCAACAGCGGCGGGGCTGTAGTCTCCATGGTGAGCGGATCTATGGTTTATGCCGTATTCAGGATCTGGGATATTACAGAGATCAATCCTCTGGTGCCTGGTTTACTGGCGGGCATTGCGGGTCTGTGGCTGGGAGACCGTCTTACTAATGCCTTTACCAGCATCAACAAGGCATGATGGAAGTCATTTTGTGTCTTGAGTTTTATCACAGGGCAAGGAAGGGCAGTGCGTTAATTTTGACCCTTAAATCAGACAGGTCAGCAATATGTTTAAATTGAGGCAAACTCCTGAAACAAAAATCTCCTGTACGCATTGCGGAGATGCATGCGAAGATGACCACATAGTACATGACGGGAAAGATTTTTGTTGCAACGGCTGCAAGGTAGTGTACAGTGTTCTGAGCGAAAACGGGCTCGGGGACTATTATGTCTATGGTACAGCACCCGGAGCTAGCCAAAGATCTGGCAAAGACAGGGACTATTCCTTTCTTGAGGATGCAGAGGTGGTTTCTCATCTTCTGGAGTTTGCAGAGGACCATATATGCCGTATCACATTTACCTTGCCGCAGATCCACTGTGCTTCCTGCATCTGGCTTCTTGAAAACATCGGGAAGCTTAATCCCGGAATTCTCGGATCCAGGGTAAATTTCCTGTCGAGGTCGGCGACCATTACGTATAATCCTGCAATGGTCAGCCTGAGGCAGGTCGTTGAACAGCTTGCACTGATTGGTTATCCTCCTGAGTTAAATCTTCAAAAACTTAACGAAGCCAAAAACGTACTGAGAGACAGAACTCTCATTTATAAACTAGGGGTGGCCGGATTTGCTTTTGGCAACATCATGCTGCTCAGTTTTCCCGAATATCTGGGCTTCAGGCAGGCCTCGGTAAAATTTTACCTGGGATACATTAATATAGGGCTTTCTCTTCCCGTTCTGCTCTACAGTGGGTATGATTACCTGAGATCGGCCTATTGGACACTTAAATTCAGGAAGATAAATATCGACATACCTATAGCCGTCGGCATGCTTACCCTGTTTTTCAGGAGTGTATATGAGATTTTATCGGCTACCGGCGAGGGATATCTTGACAGTCTGGCCGGATTTGTCTTTTTCCTGCTTATAGGCAGGTGGTTTCAGCAATATACGTTTGATTCCATAGCCTTTGACAGGAATTACAGGTCCTACTTCCCGATTTCGGCCATGGTCCGCTCTGGCAATGAGTGGATATCCCGCACGCTTGATAAACTGGAGGCCGGAGATGTCATCCTTGTGAGAAATGAGGAGATCATCCCGGGTGATGGACTAGTAGTTAAGGGTGACGCGGCGGTGGATTACAGCTTTGTTACCGGCGAATCAGAGGTGATAAGGAAGAGAGAGGGCGAAAAGGTGTTTTCGGGTGGTAAAAATACCGGTGCCGCTGTCCAGATTATGTTGTCTAAAAAGGTAGACCAATCATATCTCACGAGGTTGTGGGACGAAGATACCTTCAGGATAGATAAGGAATCAGGCACTCAGACGATAATCGACAGGGTAGGAAAGTATTTTACCATGACCATTATGACAGTGGCTGTGATCACACTTTTTTACTGGCTGTCAGTAGATAAGTCGATGGCTTTCAATGCCTTTACCGCAGTCCTTATTGTGGCGTGCCCTTGTGCTCTGGCCCTGGCTCTGCCTTTCAGTTATGGGAACCTGTTGCGATTGCTGGGCAAGAGATCTTTTTATCTCAAGAATGTCAAGGTCATCGACAGGATACAGCAGACAGACATGATTATTTTTGACAAGACAGGTACGATTACTGACCACAGAAATATGAAGGTCACCAACCCCGACCACAACCTTGATGACCGGCAGACGGATTTGTTGAGAAGTACGGTTTTCTTATCCGGACACCCAGCCAGTAAAGCCATATTTTCTTCGCTCGGCCCGGGGACCCTCAGAGACCCGGATACCTTCCACGAGTATCCCGGATCAGGCATTGAGGCTTCGTTTGGGCAGGAAGTATTAAGGGTTGGTTCTGAAGCTTTTGTGAATAACATGCCGGAAACGAGAAGTAAACCAGGAGTTTTTGTAAGTTGCAATGGTCAGGTGGTGGCCAGATTTGATATAGAACATCGGCTCCGCGAAGGGGTAGACACCCTGGTCAATACCCTAGGCAGGAAGTACGATGTTATTATTCTTTCCGGTGACAATGACCGGGAGGAGCAGAGACTCAAGGCTTTTTTTCCGGCTCATGCCAAAATGATATTTCATCAAACCCCGGCAGACAAACTCAATTTTGTGAAGGATTGCCAGCTTGAAGGCCACCGGGTTGTCATGATCGGTGACGGGTTAAATGATGCCGGTGCACTTATGCAAAGTGATGTGGGTATTGTGATATCAGAAGACAACAACAATTTCACCCCGGCATGTGATGCTATTCTTGGAGCTTCAGAATTTCCCAGCTTCCTGAATTTTCTAAATCTTATCATACGAGCTAAGTGGATCGTTTCTGGTGCGTTTTTACTTTCAGTGATGTATAATCTGACAGGACTGGTTTTTGCGGTCAACGGCAAACTGACACCCGTAGTCGCCGCCATCCTGATGCCTATGAGCTCAATAACGGTAATGGTGTACGGACTTGTGGCAAGCACCCTGGCTTTCGGCTATTTCACCGGTAAAAAATCAGGTGATCTCTGACAACTTGTCTCCGTCACATTTGTAAACCCTTGCGGGAAATTTCTGAATCAGGCGGTAATCATGCGTTGCTATGATAATGGAAGTGCCAAATTCGGCTGAGAGCCTGTTAAGCAGGTAAAGGATTTCATCGCTTGTGTCAGGATCGAGGTTTCCGGTGGGTTCGTCAGCAATGATGACAGGAGGATTGTTTAGCAGTGCCCTGGCAATGACCACTCTTTGCTGCTCGCCACCTGAGAGTGAAGTGACAGGTTTTTTTTCTGAGCCGGTTAGTCCCACCATATCTAACACTTTCAGGACCCTTGCTGTCATCTGGGCCTTGTCTTTCCAGCCTGTTGCCTGCAGGATATAGTAGAGATTCCGTCCCACGGTCCAGTCCTCAAAAAGGATAAAGTCCTGGAAGACCATGCCAAGTTTACGTCGGAGCTTCGGGATATCACGGTCGTCCATCCGGGTAAGGTCAAAACAGCAGACGGACGCTTGTCCTGACCGTACGGGCAGGCTTCCGTAGATGGTTTTGAGCAGGCTGGTTTTGCCGCTGCCTGATTTGCCGATGATATAGCATGTTTCTGCGGGAGCCAGACGGAAATTAACACCGGAAAGGACAAGTTTGTCCTCCTGCCAGATATCAAGATTTTCCAATGAAATCACATAGGGCGTATCCAAACTTTGGGAGTTTAGGCAAAGATAAGAAATTAGCTGCTAAAGCACTTCCCTTACCGATATTTGTCAAATGCGTACCGTACTAAAAATAAAAGAGCCGGTCCTGGTGGGGCCGGCTCTTTTTAATTATAACCTGGATTTACCCTGAGGTATTTACCTTGGAATTATTTGCCTGCATTGAGGCTGTCCTGCAATGCCTGGAGTTCGTCCCACTTGCCATCAGCAGCAAGACCTGCCTGCTGCGGCCATGTGCCTGGTACTGCCAGGGCATACTTGGAACCTGCGGCATCAAGGATCTGCTGGATTCTGCTCACCGGTGTTTCTGAGAGTGCCCTCCAGGTTTTAATCCCTGCATTGTGGAGCAACTCCTCGATCTTAGGCCCGATGCCTTCTACTGCTTTCAGGTCATCCTGTGCCCATCTTCTTATCACACCTGCTTTGATCAGCCATTTTTCCAGCTTGGAATCAGTATTGCCGTCAGTAGCTGTGTCACTCCTGCCAGTATCAAGGGTTTTTTGCAATTGGATAAGGTCGTTCCATTTCCTGTCACCGGCAAGTTTTGCCTGGGCGGGCCAGGTAGCCGGGTCTATGATCTTGTATTTGTCACCGTATTTGTTCAGAATGTCTCTGAGAGAGGAGGGAGTTGCTGCCGCAAGTGCACTGAATGTTTTGATACCATTGGCATGGAGCACCTCTTCCATCTTTGGACCGATACCTTCCACGATCTGGAGTTTGTTATCGCCAATTGCGGCCAACCACTTGTCATCACCGGAAGAAGCTCCTGTCGCAACTGAAACAGACGGTGCCACAGGTGCAGTAAATGATGCTTTTTCAGTATTGGATACAGAGACTGTACCTTTATCACCCTGAGCAGCAATGCTTGCTTCCATTTCTCTGATCCTGCCTTTGAGGAGGGATACATTTCCTTCGGCTTCAAGTCGTGCTGATTTACATGCCTCCAGGTCACCTTCGAGGCCACGTATTCTTACTTTAAGGTTGTTTATCTCACTTTCAAGGTCGGCCACCATGGACTTGAATTTACCCCAAAGAAGCCAACCAAGACCCAGACCCAGCAAAAAAGGAAGTAACCAGGGGAGGATCCAGTGTAAAGAGCAAAAATCAAATAGAGCTATCATGATTTATATTGTTTTATAGGTTATTTAATGATTTGTAAATGGGTTCTTCTGTTTTTAGCCCTTCCGGCTTCAGTATTGTTGTCACCTATCGGATCAGATTCGCCTTTGGATGTGGCTTGAATCTGTGCGGCGGGCACTCCCTTTGACAAAAGGTAATCCCTGACAATATCTGCCCTGGATTGTCCGAGTCGAATATTGGATTCGTCAGAACCTATGGCATCGGTATGTCCTGTGAGCACTACCTTTTCACCTGATTTCTTTACCCTTTCGGCTACATCATTCAGGTATCCCTCCACTTCAGCATTGTTGAGTTTCCTGGTGGAATTGAAAGGGAAGTAGATGTCTGTACCGTCAGCCGTTTCTTTGATGTTTTCTGTCTGTTTGCGGATAGCAAAGGCAGCCGATTCAAATTTTCCTGTACGGTATGAGCTGTCGCAATCCATGCCTTTTGAGGACAACAGAATCCTATCATCCGGAATCTCGGGGAAAAGTTTTCTGATCTGACGGGCACGACACATACCCATCGTATCTGCTTCAGAAGGGCTTCCGTTCTGACAGTACCAGCCGGATATTTCAAAAACGGTGTTTTCAACTGCCAATGCAGCCAATGAATCTCTCATACGGGGCCATCCATCACCAAGGACAGGCATACAATCTCCCCATTTAAACAGAATAGGACCTGTCTTCTCCATCACCGGAGCCGCAGCAGGCACTACACTCTTTGTACCACAGCACTTGTTGTAATCCTTGTAATAAAGCCACCCCAATATGAGCCATAACAACACCAATAAAGCTATTAGTAATGATCTCATATAAAAGTTGGTTTAAAGTGAAAAATTCTAAAGGTTAAAGATAAATATTTATAACGTAAAAGGTATTTTTATAGTGGTTTAAATGCTTAATCTGTTAAAAATGTAAAATATTATTGAGTAATTATACCATTAGCCTTATAAAAACAGAGAAATTTTTCTTTTTTAATGTGCCAGGTCTTCCTTTCAGACTTAATTTCTGTTTTTTAGACTTATTTTATAATTTTACGTCACCTAACCAACTAATTTATCATGAACAGGATTGTTTCGCTTGACGAGTTTGTCATTCGCACCGAAAAGGAAAAACCTCACTCATCAGGAAGTTTCAGCAGGCTTTTGCGAGATATAGGAATAGCTGCCAAGATCGTCAACCGGGAAGTAAATAAGGCCGGGCTTGTAAACATCCTCGGCGTGGAAGGCAGCACCAATTCGACGGGCGATGATGTCCAGAAGCTGGATGTATTTGCCAATGAAAAATTTATCGAAACCCTGTCATACAGCGGTGAAGTCTGCGGCATCGGTTCTGAAGAAAACCAAACCTTTATCGAGGTGCCTGCCGACAAAGGCAAACCGGCTCAGTATGTCGTGGTCATGGACCCGCTCGACGGATCGTCCAATATCGACGTGAATGTATCTGTGGGCACCATCTTTGGCATTTACAGGAGAAAAAGCCCTGCGGACGGGCCGTGCCAGCTGGAGGACTTCCTGCAAAAAGGCACAGAGCTGGTTGCAGCGGGATATGTATTGTATGGTACTTCCACGCTGATGGTGTACAGTACAGGCAACGGTGTCAATGGATTTACCCTGGATCCCAGTATAGGAGAGTTCTGTCTTTCGCACAAAAACATCCAGATGCCGGTGGCGGGCAATTATTACTCCGTAAATCAGGGGTATTATCTTAAGTTCGACCTTGAAATGCGGAGGTATATAGACCACTGTTCTGACCTCAATTACAGACTGAGATATATAGGAAGTATGGTGTCTGACATCCACAGGATCATGTTTCAGGGAGGGATTTTCCTGTATCCGAACACCAGGAAATACCCCAAAGGCAAATTGAGGCTGCTCTACGAATGCTATCCCATGGCCTACCTTATCGAACAGGCCGGCGGTACGGCTCTCACCTGCAAGCTGGAAAGGGTGATGGACATGGAAATCACAGAATTGCATCAAACCTCCTCCGTTGCGATGGGTTCCAGGGATATGGTTAAGGACATGAAGGAATTTGTGGAAAAATACGGGGCCGTCATACAGTGATAGGTGCGATATTCAGTCGACTGTTGGTCGTCTTTCTTCTTTTTATTTGTTTCGGGCTTGACGCCCAATTTAAGATATTGATAACTGGTCTTCCTTATTCTACACCTGAGGGTGACACCTTGTTTTTTGCCGGCAGTATCAACGGATGGAATCCCCATGATCCGGATTTTATGTTCCGGAAGAATCCTCTTACCGGCCTGTTTGAGCTTAATATTCCTCAACCCGCAGCTTCAGGAAAATTTAAAGTTACCAGGGGATCCTGGTCATCGGTGGAGTGCCGTTCCGATGGGAGCAACATCGGTGACAGGGTGTACATGGGCGAAAGCCGTATCACAGAAATAAATATTGAAGCCTGGCATGATATTTCAGGCTTGAGACGGAGATCTACCGCAGGGCCGGGTGTCCATATCTTTGCGGACAGTTTTTATATGCCGGAGCTGAGTCGCTACAGAAAAATACGGGTCTATATCCCCCCGGATTACACCAGGTCAAAAAAGAAGTACCCGGTAATTTATATGCATGACGGCCAAAATGCCTTTGATGAAGCGACAAGCTATGCGGGCGAATGGCGGGTGGACGAATCCCTGGACAGTTTATTCAGCAACGGCGACAAGGGTTGCATCGTCGTAGCCATTGACAATGGAGGTGACAAAAGGCTGGATGAATATTCGCCATGGGTCCACAGCAAATACGGTGGAGGCGTAGGTACAGCATATGCCTCATTTATAGTCAATACCCTCAAACCCTTTGTGGACAAACATTTTCGAACCCGCCGGGACAGGAAAAATACGGCCATTATTGGTTCATCCATGGGTGGTCTGATTTCTATGTATACCGCTATGACGTACCCGGAAGTTTTTGGCAGGGTGGGGGCATTTTCTACTTCATACTGGTTTTCAGATCAGATTTTTTTACTGCCTTTCGGCGAATGCCACAAAAAGCAGATGAGATATTTTCTGATTGCCGGTGGCAAGGAAGGAGAAACTCAGACAGCTGATATGGACAAAATGTGTTCTCTTTTAAAGCAAACTGGCATCGGTCCCTCACATCTCAAATGTGCCATTTTTGCCGATGATGGCCATTACGAAGCATTCTGGGCAAGGGAATTTCCCTCGGCATACAAGTGGCTGTTTGAAAAGTGAATTGTATCTGATGTAAAAATCGAAAAAACAGCCGTCAGGTTTTATTACGCAGCATCTCACCTATGGTCAGTGTGTCAGAAAACAGCATGATCCGGGTATTGATGTTGCGGTTTACCATGTCTATGGCGTCATTCAGAATGCCTGCCATAATCTCCATTTTTTCCATATCTATCAGAGCAGTCATCTTTTGTGCTACTTCTTTTTCCTTGGAGGTTAGCTGCAGTGGTATGTCATCAGACAGGCTGCTAAGCATCAATTGCCGCAGGAAGTGCAGGCCATATTCAAAAAAGTTTTTCAGGTCATCTTTTGTAAGCTCGGCAACGCCATTGATCCATGCATTGATCTCTACCGGATCGGACTTAAAAGCGACCCGCAGCCACGAAATAAACATGTCGGAAAAATCTGATGCTTCATTGTTGCCTATGCTCAGGGCGAGACTCAGGTTGCCATCCGCCATATTGGCTATTTGTATAGCCTGGTCCTGTCCCATGCTAAGATGGTTGATGAGGTAACTTGCAATCTCATGGCTTTCAAATGCGGGTATGACGGTAAGCTGACACCTGCTGAGTATAGTCTGCAGAATCATATCCTGGTTTTCGGCCACGAGGACCAAAAAGGTATTGTCTGTGGGTTCTTCAATAAGTTTGAGCAGCCTGTTGCCTTCCACACCGAGGTATTCTGGCAGCCACATGATAAGGATCTTATATTCTGACTCATAGGACATCATATTGAGCCTTTGCATGATCTCGTTTATTTCCTTCACATTTATATTGGGAAGGCTCTTGTCCGCATCCATAGCTACCAGCCACTCGCCGAGCGAAAAATAAGGGTTGTTCTCCAGTGCTTTTCTCCAAAGAGGCAGGAAGTCATCTGAAGTAGTATCTGACCTCTTTTTGTTTTGGGCAGTAACCACAGGAAAGGAAAAATGGAGATCGGGATGTATGAATTTATGTGTTTTGAGACATGAATTGCATTGGCCGCAAGCATCCTCATCCTGCCTGTTTTCGCATAGTATATACGATGCAAATGCAAGAGCCATAGGAAGAGCACCCGCACCCTCTCTTCCCAGAAACAACTGGGCGTGGGGTATCCTCTGTCGGGCTACCTGATTGACAAGCCTTTTTTTTGCCTCAGCTTTTCCTTCAATGTCTTTGAACAGCATTTGTTAAATTTAAAGCTGGATTACTTACTGTAGCGAAAGCCATTGGAGGATATCATCACAGTCAGGAGATTTGACAGGAGATATGCTCTTAAACCATGTACCATCCGGCTCGATCAGAAACTTCTGGAAATTCCATGTGACCTCCGTATCAGCCACCCCGTTTTTTGCCTTTTGGGTCAACCATTGATAGAGGGGATGAGGGTCATTGATTACTCCTGCTTTTTGTGTCACGGTAAATGTCACTCCGTAATTGACAGAACAAAACTTTTCTATGTTTTCTTCAGAATCAGGTTCCTGGCCTCCGAAGTCATTGCATGGGCATGCCAAAATAGCCATCGTGTCCTTATAAGTATCATAGAGTTCCTGAAGGGCTGCATATTGGGGGGTCAGCCCGCATTCTGAGGCGACATTGACCACCATGAGCTTTTTGCCCTTAAAGTCCGGCATACTGATCTCCTTGCCATTGATGCCTTTGATCCTGATATCGTAAATTGAATCCGCCACCTAATTTCTCTTGTGGTGACAAAGTTACTTTTTAAAAATCAGTGGGACAACAATATCTTCCGTCTATTTGTTACGCAGTTTACGTGTAAAGGTAAACCATGAGAGTATCGGTATTCAGAAAAGGTCATTTCAATGCAGCCCACAGATTGCACAACCCTTCATGGTCTGACGAAAGGAACAGGGAAGTTTTTGGTCTGTGCAATAATCCAAACTATCATGGCCACAACTACGAGCTGGAAGTAAAGATTACCGGTGAGGTAGATCCTGAGACCGGATATGTTTACGATATGAAGAAACTCGCAGACCTTATAAAAGAGGAAGTGGAAGATCGCTTTGACCATAAAAACCTGAATCTGGACACCATTGAATTCAGAAATACGATTCCCAGCACTGAAAACCTTGTCATCGTCATTTATGGATTACTCCGCAATAAAATTCCTGCCGGATATGACGTGCGGGTAAGATTGTGGGAGACCCCCCGGAATTTTGTCGAATATCCTGCCTGAGCAGATACATACAAAAAAAAAGGCTTTGTCACGCTTGAGAGACAAAGCCTTTTTTGTTAAGGCAAGCCTGATCAGGCTCCTCCTGTGGCTTTGTTGAGTTTTAGGGATTTAATCACCTTGTTTTTGTCGTCAAGAAGCTTGATCACGTACATGCCAGGTTTAAGGTCAGCGACTTCATGCTGGGCATTGTTGTAATGGAACAGTGACTTTACTTCCTTGCCAAAGATATTGTAGATAACCACTTTCTTGACATTGTAGCCATTGGTGACCTGAAAATAGTCGGTCACGGGGTTTGGATACAATTTTATATTGGCAATATTTGGATCTTTTGTGGAAGAAAGTGAACTGCTGATGTTGATGGATGTGCTGTACAATTCCTGCGTAAAATTCTTGTCCCCGTACAACTTCAGGCCTACAACTGAACTTCCGGCTGCACCATTGGCTTTAAAATGGATCTGAAACATAAAATTGTTTGCACTGACCAAATTGGGTTTACTGGGTGGGCAACTATTGACAAACGGAAGATAACACTGGATCAGGTCGCAGATGGAAAGCTCCCAGGCAGGGTCAAAAGTAGCCGGATTTTTATCCAGTTTCCAGAAAATAGTGTAGGTAGAATCCCCCGATTTACTAAAAGCTAAATCTGTAATTACCTCACCTCCATTGGGTTGAGTGCTGATATTAACAGGTGAAGGATTGCTGGCAAACTGTGCCGAGACACTTACCGCAAAAATCAACAACAATGAAAAAAGTAAACCTCTTACCATTAGACTCAATTTAATGCTGCAAATATAAAAATATTATTGTTGAAAAGCAACTAAAAAAATGTTAAAATTTATACATTCGGCAATATTTTTACACGTTGTTTAAAAGCGGAGTTCTCTGGATGAATCGTTTTTATATATATAAAAATTTTACAATATATTTTTTGTATGAAATTGTCAGTGCAGGAGTTTGACTCTGCGGGTGGTGCGAATGTAGCTTTGATCGTCATGCAGTCCAAAGGTGGGCAGGAGGTTCAGATCACAAATTACGGGGGAATCATTCACAAGTGGCTGGTCCCGGACAGGAAGGGAGTGGCGGAAGACGTGCTCCTCGGTTGCAGGGACCTGGCAGGCTACAGGTTGCGTCATCCGTACTTTGGGGCCATCGTAGGCAGATATGCCAACAGGATCGCTTACGGCAAATTTACCCTGGATGGGGTCGAATATCAACTTAATACAAACTTGCCTCCCCACCATCTGCATGGTGGTAATGAAGGGCTGGACCGCAAGGTATGGCAGTATGACGCCAGAAAAGAAAATGATCTCGGCATCCTCACACTCACCACTGAAAGTCCGCATATGGAGGAAGGCTTTCCCGGCAGTCTCAGGATTAAAGTACATTATACGTTTGATGAAGCCGGAAATCTGCACATAGAGTATGAAGCCCGAACGGACCGTGCCACCCACATCAATCTGACCAACCATTGCTATTTCAATCTGTCCGGAGTCATTGGCAGCACCATTCTGGATCATGAGGTCAGGATCCTTTCTGACTCGGTTACCGAATCTGACACTGACCTCATTCCTATCGGAAAAATAAGTCCGGTCGCAGGCACTGCACTTGACGTTAGTCATGCCAGGATCATAGGTGAATGCCTGAAATCAGGGGCTGATTGCTTTAATGTAGCACACGGGTTTGACCATAATTATGTACTTCCTGAGCATAAATTTGAAACGCCCGTTGCATCCGCTTACCATCCTGGTAGCGGGAGAAGACTGCAGGTGTACACTGATCAGCCAGCCATACAGTTTTACACTGGCAACTGGCTAAACGGAGTGCAAGGCAAGTACGGCTCTTACCACGACTATGCCGGTTTTTGTCTGGAGACACAGCATTTTCCTGACAGCCCCAACCAGCCCGGATTTCCATCCACCCTGCTCAGACCCGGAGATGTTTTTAAGAGCAAAACCATTTACCGTATGGATGTCTCAGAAACAATGTGACAGAAGGAGATCTATTTGATCATTACTCCGGATGCCATAAACTTTAACTCGGTTTTAGGCTCTGTGATTTTTTCTATTTCCTCTTTGCTCAGACCTTCATCTTCAGCAAAATGTCTCAGATCTTCTACCGAAGTGACTTCACGGTATGCTTTGCCCTGCATGACCACTTCCTTGCCGGCCAGGTCCTTGGGCATAAAAAATCCGTAGTCCTTAAACTGGACAAACATTTCTGTTTTTGAAGTGTCAGCGTCAGACACTATATTCATCCAGCACCCTTTGGCCTGGCAGACACCGGAGACTTTGCCATAAACTTTAGTCACCACAGAGTCGGCTTCCGCCATCCTGGACAGTAGCTGAGTGTAAGGAATCATGCCGACTGTATCGATCACTTCACCAAAGTGAATTCCGTCATTTTTGGCATCAGCCGCTGAGGTGCCGGCATTTTTACAGGATAGCCATACAATAGCCAAAGAAAAAAAGAGTAAAGTTAATTTGTTCATAAATTTGTGTGTTTGGGTAATAAATCAGG
The DNA here is from genome assembly GCA_019136675.1 of Bacteroidota bacterium. Classification (GTDB taxonomy): domain Bacteria; phylum Bacteroidota; class Bacteroidia; order Chitinophagales; family Saprospiraceae; genus OLB9. Next base: position 37,915 of record JAGVTV010000055.1, on the reverse strand, counting down.
TCATAAAAAAGTTAATGCAAAAGTAACCATCCATGAAGTCAATCCGTATATCTTTACCCTTTAATATTTGAAATATTTAATATACGAAGCATGAATCGTAGAGTCGTTGCAATATTTTCATTCTTTTTTTTGTTGCTGTCAGCATCGGTGTACGGTGGGTGTATTTCAGGCAACTGCTACAATGGTAAAGGGACATTTAAGTACTCCGACGGATCGAAATATACCGGAACCTTCTTCAAGGGTAAACCGCACGGACAAGGCACTTATTTGCACAGGGACGGCAGTGTTTATACCGGTGAATTCCATAATGGTGAGAAAAACGGGGAGGGATATATCAGGTTTGCCGGAGGTGATGAATACACAGGCCATTTTGAGCACGGTACATTATCCGGTAAAGGCATCATGACCTATCGGAAAGGGGACCGTTATGAAGGCTCCTGGAACAATGGAAAACCATCGGGTTACGGAGTGTATAGTTTTTCTGATGGTGATGTGTATACCGGTGAGTTTCTGGATGGTCAGTTTAACGGCCGGGGTAAGATCCTGAGGATGGACGGCTCTTATTATGACGGTGCATGGGTCAGAAATAAAAAACACGGCCAGGGAGTGGTGTTTCAAAACGGGAGGAAATCCGTTCACACCTATGATATGAATATCCTCACAAGCGAAAAGGATATTAATCGTGAAAACGACCATACTGCTGTCGCAGAAAGCAAGGAAAAAATAAAACCTGCTGGTAGTAATCTCAAGGATTGTACAAGCTTGTATTGTCACAATGAAACAGGAACCTACCGGTATCTGGACGGGTCAGTTTATACGGGCCAGTTTGTGGATGGCGAAGGCTCAGGAACAGGAAGGTGTAACTATGCTGACGGATCCTATTACGAAGGAGGATGGAAAAACCACTCTCCACATGGTCGGGGCACCATGCATTTTGCTTCTGGCAGGGTATATGCAGCTGTGTGGGACAACGGAGTACCTGTCAAGAAGGTTGCCATTGAAACCACAGTGGCAAAAGAGAGCAGCCCACCCGTGACTGCCTCCACCCAGACAAAGACTTCATCCAGGGGCGATGCTGACGGTAAGGTCCAAATCTATGCCCTGATAGTAGGAATCGCTACTTACAACCATATGCCTTCCCTCAAATATACAGACGATGATGCCTATCAGCTCTATGCCTTTTTCAAGAGTCCGGAGGGAGGAGCACTGAGGGACGATAACATCAAGATCCTGATAGATGATGCTGCCACCAAAAGGACCATCCTGGATGAGCTTGAAAGCCTGTCATCCCGTGCAGATGCTGATGATGTGGTCATACTATACCTTTCAGGTCACGGTCTTGACGGAGCGTATGTGCCGAGTGATTTTGACGGAAGTAATCATCAGCTTCCCTACAGCACAATCCTGGACGAACTGGACCGCTCCCTGGCCAGACACAAGCTGTTTATCACTGATGCATGCCATTCCGGGTCGATGATTGCAGCGGCACGGACTCCTCTGACTGTGGCGATCCAGAATTTTTACAACGCCTACAATACAGCCAATGGCGGTACGGCCATCATGACATCTTCAAAACAGGAGGAAGTGTCGCTTGAATACGGCGGTCTGAGGCAGGGCGTCTTTTCACATTTCCTGATTAAAGGTCTAAAAGGATATGCCGACAGCAGTGGAGACAAACTTTTGACCATTGAAGAATTGTACCAATATATCTACAACAATGTCAGGGAATACACGGCCAATACACAAAACCCATCTATCATAGGGGATTTTGACCGCAATATGCCTGTTGGGTGGGTCAGGTAATTATTATTAAGGCAGTATTAGCCAAACCATACCGCATACCTCTGTCTTCTTAGCTGGAGGGCCAGTTTTTTTTCTGCGGCCATGGCATCTTCCCTGGATCTCAGGGGTTCTATGTGGCTGTAAAGGCTTGGCCTCAGAAAAGTGCCGTACTTTTTGACAATAGCTGATGATAGGTCTACCCCTTTTTTACTCAGAACCGTGCCCATGTGTTGTTCCAAACGCTCCCTGGGGTTTTTACTTGTCATACCTACGTAAAGACATTCCTGCACTCCGTTGAACTGGGGATTGGCATCCCTGAATTTTCGGTTTTCCGAAAATACTCTCTTGTTCAGTTCTATGACATATACATGATATTCAGACATTTTCAATTAATTGGGTTAGGCCATCTTTGTTTTTGTGGTTATTTGCTATTGAGTTTTGATTGTTCGTTGCCCAAAACTATGGTTATAAAATCCCTTTGGTCCTGTAAGAAAAGTACAAAAACCGGACCGATTTGTAACTTGAGACAGGCTGAGATCCATGATATTTAAAAATTGATGTAACTGAATGATTATATTTTTTTAGATTTGCCAAGTATACGTTTGCCACATTAACCTAAAAACATAGAGACCATGCCTGTGCACCGTCGTGAATTTATCAAAAAGTCAGCTATTGCAGCTACAGCCTTTTACATTCTGCCCAGACACGTACTTGGCAGGGGATTTATTCCACCCAGCGACAAACTCAATATTGCAGCCATAGGAGGCGGGGGCAAAGGCCATTCAGACATAATCAATGCATGGAACAACGGGACAAACAATGTGGTCGCATTGTGTGATATCGAATTTAAAAGGATGGAGGGAGTAGTCAGTAAATTCCCCAAGGCAACAAAATATACCGACTTCAGGGTGATGCTCGAAAAGGAAAAAGGCATAGATGCAGTTACTGTGTCCACACCTGACCATACCCACGCAGTCGCGGCCATCACAGCTATGCAGCTGGGCAAGCATGTATATGTACAGAAGCCGCTTACGCACAATATCAGGGAAGCCAGGATGATGACCCTTGCCGCAAAAAAATTCAGGGTGGTCACTCAGATGGGAAATCAGGGAGCCTCAAATCCCGGAGTACACAAGATGGTAGAATGGTTTGACAAGGGACTTATAGGCAAAGTGGCCGAAGTGCACGTATGGACCAATAGGCCTGTCTGGCCGCAGGGTATCCCGGTACCCACCGGTTTACACACCGTACCCCAGGACATCGACTGGGAATCCTGGATTGGCCCTGCCGAATGGGTGGATTATAATCCGGCGTACCACCCCTTCAAATGGCGGGGATGGTGGAATTTCGGAACAGGTGCCCTGGGAGATATGGGCTGCCATCTTATTGACGCCCCGTACAGAGTCCTTGGCCTGGGCTACCCCACCGAGGTGGAATGCAGCGTAGGTGCGGTATATACGAGAGACTGGACGCCGGAGTGGATACCTGAGGGTTGCCCGCCTTCATCCATTGTGAAACTTAAGTTTGGCCCCTCGGCTAAAAACAAATCACGGGTTAACATGACCTGGTCTGACGGAGGTATAAGGCCTTTTCAGCCCGATCTCATCCCTGCCGGCGAATATGCCGGCGACTCAGACGGGTCAAACGGTGTAATTATCGTCGGCAGCAAGGGTGTAATGACCTGCGGCACTTACGGTACCAACCCAAGGGTATATACCAATGCCGGAGCTAAGATTGAGATGACCCAGGATGATAAGACACCCGCCAATCTTCCCGAATACGGGCATAACTACGCCTGGACAGAGGCCTGCAAAGCCGGTTTTGACAGTCCGCAGCATAAGGCCCTCACTTCGTCCTTTGATTACGCCGGCCCTATGACAGAGACAGTGCTGATGGGCAACCTTGCCATCAGAAGTTACAATCTGAGGCATAAGAGAAAAGACGGCGGATACGACTATCCGGGTAGAAAGAAGCTTACCTGGGACGGTTCCTCCATGAAGATCACCAACTTTGATGAAGCAAATCAGTTTGTAGGCCGGGATAACCGCAAAGGTTGGGAACTCCCTGTAATTTAAAAGGAAAAAAGGATCCGCATATTTTTGTATATCAAAGTATTGTCTTACTTTTGCAGCCCGAAATTCAGTTTCGGAGTTTTTATCATTTATTAATCCATCAAATTACTTCAAATTTTTTATGAATCATTATGAAGTTACTTTCGTCATCGATCCCGTTCTGTCAGGTGACGAAATCAAAACGACAGCGAGCACATACCAGTCCCTGCTCAAGGATCAGGGTTGCGATATCGTGCACGTAAATGAGATGGGACTCAGGCAGCTTGCTTACCCTCTCAACAAAAAATCTTCAGGAGTTTATTATTGTATCGAGTTTACCTCACCTGTAGGCTCTGTGATCGGCAAGGCCGAACTAGCCCTCAGGAGGGACGAGAGGATCATGAGATTCCTTACTGTAAAACTGGACAAGTATGGCATCAAGTACAACGAGGACAGAAGAACCGGCAAGATCAGTGCCTACAAGAAAAAGGAATCCAAGAAAAAACCCTCAGATGCTTCAGGTTCCGAGGTTGCAGCTGCTGCACCTGTAGCTCCCCCTGTAGAGATTATACAGCCTGAGCCCGTCATCGAAGCACCAGTTGTAATGGCCCACAGTGAGGAAGAATAAATAAAAGCTTGAATAACAATTAAAAAGATCAGAAAATGGCAACCAGAGACGATATAAAATTTCTTAGCAATCCTACACTGGGTCAGCAAAGAAAAAAGTACTGCAGATTTAAGAAGTACGGTATCAAATACATTGATTACAAGGATCAGGAATTTCTGCTCCAGTTTGTTAACGAACAAGGAAAACTTCTTCCCAGGAGGATTACCGGCAACTCACTGAAATACCAGAAGCTGGTAGCTGTGGCTGTCAAGAGGGCAAGGCATCTGGCCATCCTTCCATATGTAACCGACCTTTTAAAATAATCTTCAAAATCTAGAAAAATGGAAGTAATACTTTTAAAGGATATAGATAAGCTGGGCGATAAGCACGAGATAGTAAAAGTTAAGCCCGGATATGGCAGGAATTACCTGATACCACAGGGACTTGCTGTCAATGCCAACGCTGTCAACAGGACAAAGAGGGACCAGATCATTGCTGATGAAGAGGCCAGAGAAGCAGTAAGGCTTGACGAATACAAGGCTATGGCTGCCAAGCTCGAAGGTCAGACACTGCGAATAGGTGTTAAGGCCGGTACTACAGGTAAGATCTTCGGTAGTGTGACCAATGTTCAGTTGGCACAGGCACTGAAGGAGCAGTTCGATCTTGATATCGAGCGTAAAAAGATTCACCTGCCGGAAGAGGTAAAGGAACTCGGTACTTATACAGCTGACCTCCACCTCCATAAGGAACTCACTGCCAAAGTTAACTTTGAACTAATTCAGGAATAATTTCAGCAGTCAATTCAGATATAAAAGGGCGGCGGACATACAGTTCACTGCCCTTTTTGCTTTTTAGCCCATATCGGAAGCATAAGCCAATAACGGTGACGTTTGCTGCTTTCGAACGCAGGAGTCAAATTACTGCTGCCAGCCGGCAAGCCTCATCAATGGCCCTTTTTGCATCAAGCTCTTCAGCGATTTTTGCACCTCCCAGCAGAAGGCAGGTTTTTCCGGAACCACTTAACATATCAAACAGCGTACGGTCAGGATCCTGGCCTGCACAAACTACAATAGTATCAACCGGTAGAAGCTGAGTTACCCCTTTTACCTCAATATGCAATCCTTCGTCATCTGCACGCACATAACTGACCTCGCTCAGCATGGTGACGCCGGCGGCAGCCAGACTTGCCTTGTGGATCCAACCCGTTGTCTTGCCCAAAGTAGCACCGTGTTTCCCTGCTGATCTTTTCAGAAGGTAGATTTCCCTGACTGGTTTTTGGGCCGGAGTGGTGATCCCTCCTCTTTCGCTGAATGAAAGATCGATGCCCCATTCGGCACAAAACGCACTTATGTCCTCGTCTTCATGGCGGCCCAACAGGTATTCGGCCACGTCAAAACCTATACCCCCGGCACCAATGATGGCAACTCTTTTCCCCGCCTCTTTTTTACCGCTTAACAGGTCGACATAGGAAATAACCGAATGATGATTTATCCCGTTTATGTCAGGCACCCGCGGTATGATGCCGTTGGCCAGGATGACTTCATCAAAGTCACCTGAACTGAGCATGGCAGCATCAGCCCTTGTACGCAGCTGCACTTCTACATTGTACTTGCTTAACATGGCCGAAAAATACCGGATGGTTTCTGCATACTCTTCTTTGCCGGGGACCATTTTGGCCAGATTAAATTGTCCGCCTATTTTGTCATCGGCTTCAAAAAGAGTGACCCTGTGGCCTCTCATGGCTGCCACATGGCTGAATGCCAGGCCCGCAGGTCCGGCACCTACTACTGCCAGACGTTTTACCTCTGCTGCGGGCAGGTAGTTCAATTCCGTTTCATGACAGGCACGGGGATTGACGAGGCAGGAGGAGATCTTCATCTGGAAGGTATGATCCAGACAGGCCTGATTACAGGCTATACAGGTATTGATCTCATCTGGCCGGCCCTCAATGGCTTTGAGTACTATATCAGGATCTGCCAGAAACGGCCGTGCCATAGAAACCATGTCGGCGTCACCGTTGGCCAGGATTTCTTCAGCAACAGCCGGCGAATTGATTCTGTTGACAGCAATAAGGGGTATATCCAGTTCTTTTTTAAGCTTGGCTGTAACCCAGGCAAAGGCCTTTCTTGGTACCATGCTGCCTATGGTGGGTATCCGGGCTTCATGCCAGCCGATGCCGGTATTGATCATGGTGGCCCCTCCTCTGCTTATTTGCCGGCCGAGCTCTGCTACTTCCTGCCATGTGCTGCCGCCCTCCACCAGGTCAAGCATGGACAGCCTGTATATGATGATAAACTCCTTACCTGCAGCCTCGCGGCATTTTTGCACTGTTTCGACGGCAAACCTTATTCTGTTTTCAAAGCTGCCTCCCCAGTTGTCTTGCCGCTGGTTGGTGCGTGGAGCGATAAACTGGTTAATAAGGTATCCTTCTGATCCCATGATCTCCACTCCGTCATAACCTGCTTCCTTAGCCAGCAGAGTGCAGTTTACAAAATCTGCAATGGTCCTTTGTATATCCTCTTCGGTCATTGCCCTCGGCTTAAAGTAGCTTATAGGCGCCTGCAGCTCAGAAGGTGCGACGATTTTGGGATGATATCCGTACCTGCCAGCATGAAGGATCTGCATACATACGAGTCCGTCTTCGCGGTGTACAGCATCTGTAATGAGTCGGTGATGTGCCACTTGTGTGGTATCCGTAAGCATTGCACTTCCAGGACCCACGCAGCCTTCTGTATTGGGCGATATCCCGCCTGTCACGATAAGTCCTGCCCGTCCTTTTGCCCTCTCGGCATAATAGACGGCGGCCCTTTCAAAACCTCCGGGTATTTCCTCCAGGTTTGTGTGCATTGAGCCCATAAGAACCCGGTTTTTTAAGGTCACCCATCCCAGGTCCAGCGGACTTAACATATGTTTATACATGATCGCAGATCTAATTAGCTGGTATTTGAAATATTCCGAAATCTAGTTAATTTTTTCAATTTTTGTTTTCGTCCGGTTGGATATTTCAAAAATTAAGGATTGTTATTTTGTAAAAAGAACTTAAACAGAACTACATGTGTTATTAATCTGTTCAACAATTTTAGCATAACAGATATGACGGAATATAAAGAATTCAGGGTAGGGGGTTCAAACGGACCTTTTGGTTTTCTTGGGCCATTATTGATTCTTGCAGTCTTTTTTACTATTCTTTTTTTTGTGGCCAAAGGGGTCTTTTGGCTGCTTTCATGGGTGGCACCTGTGCTGCTCATAGCCACGCTCATCATTGACCACAGGGTAGTGACTGACTTTCTTAAGTTTGTCTGGAAGCTACTGCAGGAAAACCCGCTCATGGGTATCGCAGCCCTGCTGCTCATATTTTTTGGCTATCCGGTCGTTGCGGGATTTCTTTTTGTCAAAGCCATTGGAAAAAGGTCTGTCAAAAATGCCCTCAACAAAATGGAAAAGGAACGCAATACCTATACAGAATACGAGGAAGTAACAGAAGAGGATGACAGTTTTCTGGAGCTGCCCCCTGTAAACAAAAAGAAGGAACCAGTGAGGCAACCCCAGTCCAATGACTACGATGAAATGTTTAAATAACTGACATCATTTTGGTCTGGCCGGTATTTCTTGTTGCAGCATGCTATTTACTGCTTATTCGCTGGGTATATGCCGGATGGAAAGGTACCAAAGAGGTGCTGAGTCATGTCGCAGATCCGCTGCCGGGGGTAAGCATCCTAATACCGGTACGAAATGAAGAAGATAACATATTAACCTGCCTGCAATCCATAAAGGACAATGATTACCCTAAGGACAAATACGAAATCCTGCTTATAGACGATCACAGTACGGACAGCACGGTACTGAAAGCGATAGACTGTAGTATAAGTAACCTGAAAATTATTAGCCTTCCGGCCAATAAAACCGGGAAAAAAGCAGCTATTTCCGAAGGGCTTTCCATGGCGGGATTTGACTTTGTGCTTTGCACGGACGGAGACTGCAGGGCTGGCAGTCAGTGGATTAAAAGCCATGCTTCAAATTATTACGATTCACGAAAGTACCTGAATACAGCCACGGTTTTGCCAGAGACGGACGGCAGCATATTGGCCGATTTTCAATGGATGGATTTTGCCATGACCATGGCGGTAACCTCTTGCGGCATCAGCCGGGATTTGTTTTTCCTCGCCAACGGTGCCAATATGTCCTATAAACCCTCTGTGGCAGCTGGACTAAAAGACTCCCGGGATCAGGAATATGCATCAGGTGATGACATTTTCCTTGTTCAGGCTATGGCTGGGAAGTTTTCCGGAAGCATAGGTTTCATCAAGGATAAACAGGCTTTGGTGACCACAAAAGCAGAAAAATCCTGGGCAGATTTTTTAAGACAGCGGACAAGGTGGGCCACAAAGTCACTTATGACCTCTGATTTGTACGTCAAGACTATTCAGGCCTTTGTCTTTTTTGTCAACCTCCTTTTGGTAATAATACTTGTGGCAGGAATTGCTAAGCCCTCGGATTTTGGAATATATGCCCTTTGTTTCATCGTGCTAAAGGCAGCGGCAGATTACTTTATGCTCAGGGCCCTTGCCGGTTATTACGGCCATTCAGGGGTATTGAGGTCGTTTTTCCCGGCTTTCTTTATATACACGGGTTACATCCTGTACGCCGGGACCATGGCTTTGTTTCCCTCAGAATACCAATGGAAGGGAAGACAGGTTAAATGAAAAAAAAAGGCGGCTCTCATTGCTGAAAACCGCCTTTTATGCTAAAATATTGAAAACAGAATTAAGTTCAGAAAGATTAGTTGACTGAGTCAGTCAGTGATTTTCCTGCTTTGAATTTAACAGAAGTCTTGGCTGCTATCTTGATGGTTTTTCCGGTAGATGGGTTCCTTCCTTCCCTGGCTGGCTTGTGTGAAGTAGAAAAAGTACCGAATCCAATAAATGATGCTTTGTCGCCTCCCTTAAGGGCCTTCTCTATGCCATTGAAAACTGCGTCAATGGCGTTGCCTGCCTGTGCCTTAGAGATACCAGCAGCATCCGCAACTGAATTGATTAGATCTCCTTTGTTCATTTTGTAATGTTTAATTTAATTAATTAATTTTAGAGCCACAAATCTAAGCAATTTGAGTCATATATGTGCAATTTTTAATTTATAATTTTTAATTCAAAAATTTATGACGCTATCTTTTTGCTAACATATCGGTGCATAATTGATTTTAGTTATATATTTAAATTTTCAAATCTTTTGAGTCTGCTGACTTGTTTATCAGAAATTTCTATATTTGGCCAATCAAATCTATCATTTTGAAAAGTAAAGTAAGAATATTGTTTTGGGTTTTTATAGTATGGGGCAGTATTACACCTCTGGAATCCTGTAAGACAAAGGAAGGGTGCGGCCTTGAAGAGAAGTACAACAATCCCGATATGGAATCTACCAAGAGGGGGAAATCTTCACTCTGGTCCAATAAGCAGAAAAAGAAGATGAAGTCTCAGGCCAAGTCCTGAAGCATGTCTGTCGGTCAGTTTGCTGCAGGTAATGTCCTTATTGTCCTGCTATAATGGTCTGCCAGTATGCTGAGGCAGAGAATGAGTATAAATATGGCCAGTCCCGGAAATACGACCAGCCACCATGACCTCATATTGCGGCCTTCTGCCATCATTTTGCCCCAGGTTACCTCTTCTACAGGCAGCCCGATACCTAGAAATGAAAGTGCAGACTCCGTCATTACTGCTCCGGCCATGCCAAAGCAGGCAATGACCGCTATAGTAGGAAGTATATTGGGCAGGATGTGCCTGAATAGGATCACGGCATCGGATATCCCAAGCATGGCCGCACTCTTAATATAGTTTTCCTCGCTCACAGCCAGTGTCTCGGCACGTGCGTAACGGGCAAATTCTGTCCAGCTTAGAAGCGATATAATCAGGACAACATTCCACACGGACGGTACTGTAAAAATGCACGTCATAGCCAGCAGTATAAATAATCCCGGTAATGATTTTCTGAGTTCAATGATTTTGACCAACAGGGTATCAAGGGGAAAGTAAAACGTGCGAAAGCCTCTCTTTCTTAGGAATATCTTGCTGATTCCGGCACATACAGTTATCAGGAGAATAAAAACGAAGCAAAACAAAGCGGGTAAATTCCTGAAAATCAATAATTCGTAAATCAGATAAAACCCTGCCGTAAGCAGTAAAAAGCTGGCTGTCAGCAGGCCCGGGATATTAAATCTTATCCGATGGTTTTTGTAATAACCCGCAGCCATACCTGCCGGTATTCCCAGTAAAAGAGATACAAAGACAGACAGCAGGCCTATCTTCATGGCTGTCGAAGTGCCGTGAATCAGGCCGGAGGCTACATCTCTGCCTAAGTTGTCAGTACCCAGCCAATGCCTTTGCCTCAGTGATGCCACATTTTGTTTTGAAAATGGTCCCGTGCCGGATTGATTTTGTTTGTCTATGTTTTGAGGGTGGTAGGGGATGAGCGGGATGAGGCAATGTGAGATTATGCCTGATGACTCCCGGTCCGATTCAGCTTTGGACAGTGCGGGAAAAGATAAACTTCCTTGACTCAGGCATACTATGGGGCTGTCTCCGGCCATAAATGGGGCAAATGCAGCCACAAAGCAAAATATGGCTATCGTTAATTTGGCAAAAAACACGGGACCGTATTTCCTTTTTTTTATCATGATAGCCTGATCCTGGGGTTGACGAGGGCGTAGACCATATCGGTAATCAGCAGAAATACTATGGTAAACAAACAAATAACTACTACCACTCCAAACACCACATTCCAGTCTGCTGACCGGATGCTGTCATATAACAGTCTTCCCATTCCCGGGATGTTAAAAATGATTTCTACAACCAAAGCACCGGAAAGACTGGCGGGAATTCTGCCCCCTATTGAGGTGATGACCGGAGTGAGAGCATTAGGCAGGATATGTTTTATCAATACTTCGCCTGAACTCAACCCTTTTGATTTTGCCTGCAGGACGTACGGCCTGAAGATCTGGTTTACTACATTGTCTCTTACCATCCGGCTTAGCTGAGCTATGTCATTGGCCACAAGGCAAATCACAGGTAGGGCCAGCTGTCCGGCATTTTGAAATAAAAATGCGATCAGGCCTGCACCATCGGCGGTGTGCCAGGTACCCGGGACCGGAAAAATCCTGTACCACTCAGTGCCGGTCTCCAGCGTAAAAAATACGATCAGCATAGATGCCAGCCAGAATACTGGTACAGAATACAATGCAAGCCATAAAATGCCTGACCACCTGTCAAAAGCACCTCCAGCCCGGTAGCCGGCAAGAAGACCCGATGGTACTGCAATAAGCACGGTGAGCAGGATGTTAAGAAAAACGAGGACGGATGTCCAGCCAAGTGCCGCAGATATCTTTTGCAAGGCAGGCCGCCCGTCTTTGATCGATATACCAAAATCGCCCATTATGGCCCCGGAAAACCAGCGGTGAAACTGGTTTTTAACTCCATGCCAGACCCACTTCGGACGATAACATCCGGCAATATTGCTCTTCATCTGTTCAAAGCCTGTGATGTATGACGGCCAGGATGCCAATGACGTGAGTGCAGTAGTATTTTTATAGTTTTCAACAAAGGTGTTGAGGGCAGCTACATTGGGTTCGTACATGACCGTATTAAGCAGTTTATATGTCAGGCTGTCGCTGCTTCCTTTTAGTTCACTGACCAGGGTCTCCTTTGCAGCCAGAAATTTTTGGATGTCATCATACCTGCATTTTTGTTGGAGGAGTTCTCGGATTTGGTTTTTCAGCTTCAGGTTATGTATGGCATTGGCATTGTCAGGATAAAATTCCGGAACAATGGAAAAGTAAAATGTTGGCAGGTCAAGCCCAAGTTCGGTATAAAGGCGTTTGTATTCCTTGTCTGCGACAGGACTGTCAGGATTGATGCCTTGAAGAGCCATCATGGACTCGGCCTTGTCTCCGGGGATAAACCTGCTGATGGCAAATGCCGCCAACATTACCAGTAACAGAGTGGGCAATATTAAAATGATCCTGTTGATGAGGTATCTGCCCACGATGGTCTTATTTGTTTGTTGTTGCCTTTTCGCCGGCTTTAGCAAATGTGTTGGCCATATAGCCGGGACGTTTGGCCGAAGCCGTGGCTGCCCATTTCCTGCTTATAACAATCTTTTCTTCAGGGCAGTAAAGAAAAATAACGGGCTGATCACCGGCTATTTCTTCCTGTATCTTTTTGTACAAAGTGATGCGTGCCGTATCGGATTTGGTGGTGAGGATTCTGTCAATCATATCGTCTACCCGGCTGTTGCTGTAGGACATATCATTGGACCCGTCAGGCGTATTATTTTCCGAATGCCACCTGCTCAGATCATCCCAGGCAATAATGTCTTGCGACAATACTGATGGCACAAGCTGAAAATTCCTTGGCTTCAGGTTTTCGGTGCGTATGAGTTTGAAGTCCTTTTCCTTGATATTGATCTTAATGCCTGCTTTCCTGGCGTTTTCCTGCAGCATTAACGATAATTTGCGGCCCAGTTCCTGGCCGGAGATAAGGATCTCAAGTTCAAGGGCCTGCTTTTTACCATCGATGACTTTATCCAGGATACCGTCGTTGTCAGTATCTTTCCATCCTGTTTCTGTCAGCAGAGGTTTGGCCTTTTCAGGGTCGTATGCTACCGCAGTCACTTTTTCATTGTACGTTTTCTTAAGGGGATGGATAGGTCCTGTGGCACGTATTCCCATTCCGTTTTCGATGTTTTTGAGGATATTATCCACGTCAGTGAGGCGGGCAAGTGCCATTCTCACATTTTTATCTTTTAAAATTTTGTCCCGGTTGTTGATATTGATATAATATTGCTTTATAAGGGACGGGTGAAAAAAGCTGAATTTGTCTTTCATCGTTGCATCTTCCTGCATGGCTACATAACTTTCGGCAGATATCTCGTTTATGACATCGACGTTGCCGGCCTTGAGCTGGGACACGGCAGTGACCTCGTCAGGGATGATATGAAAAACTATCTTCCCAGGACCTTGCATGAGGGAAGGTACCATGCTTCCGGCGGCCCAATATTGTGGTTTTTTCTCCAGAACAACTGTCTGATTGGGTTGCCAGGAGACAAAGCGGTAGGGACCACACCCGGAGATTCTTGATGATGAAAATTCCACCCCGTTAAATGCCCGTGCAAATCTGACAATGGTGCTATCCTGTCTCAGAATGTCCTCATTTTCAGCCGTAAACTGGCCAAAGGCATATTTGTCCAGGAGACCCAGACTGTCATAAAAATATTTGGGGTAAATCTCAGTATTGACTGCAGTTTCGAGGGCATTGATATAGTCCCGGGCAAAAATCACCCGTAATTTTTTTGGGTCCTCAGGATAAGTTACTATATCTGCTATGTTCTGAGTAATCTCTCTGTATTTACCTGCATTGGTCAGCGGAAGATTGATGGCCTTCAAGGTAAAGGCATAATCAGCTGCAGTGACCGGGGTACCATTGTCCCACTTTGCCTGTTGGCTTATGTTGATATCAAAGTAGATTCCGCCTTTGTATTTACCTGTATCAATGGGCATTTCAGCCGGTATCCTATCTATCAGCAGAGGGGTGAGCTGGAGACTTTGCGGGTCATAATCTGCCAGGGGCAGGTGCAGGTACTGGTACACTTCCCTGGCCACTGGATTAGGGAATACAAGCGGATTGATTCTTTCCGGGTCTTTCTTTAGCCTTATGTGCACAGTGTCGAGATCTTCCTGTTTTTCGGGCCTGCATGAGGTCAGCAACAGCAAAAAGCCAATGATGGCCAAATAAATAATTCGGGGTGATGTCATGGTTCCTGTCAATTGATGCAAATTTTAAGGGTGCTAGGGCCATTTAAAGCCTGTGATCTGCTATTATGCAAAAATAGGATAATTAACGATATAGTTCAGAACATTATATAAATGGCTTATAAAATTCTCTACCGCTTCCGCAGAATTGTCGGCCGTCTCAGCTAAAAAAGACTGATTAGAAAACCAGATTCTGGATACATTGTTTGTTGTATCTCTAATCTTAAAGTCAAAGATGTATGGCAGAAAATAAAATCAGGGTTCTTATCGCCGGAGGGACAGGACTTGTAGGCCGCCACCTCACGGGTATGCTGGACAAGGAGCGTTATGACGTTTATCTGCTAAGCAGAAGTGCTTCCGGAAAAACCGGTAGTCAGGGTGTCGTTGTACCCTGGAATGTAACAACCCGTGAGATATCAGGCGACGTGCCCGCACCGGAAATCGTTATTAATCTGGCAGGAGAAGGTATAGCCGATGGGTTGTGGACAGAATCCAGGAAAAGGGCTATTATTTCTAGCAGGGTAGACAGTGCGGCCACATTGCAAAAGTGGTTGTCTGAAAATAACTGCCGCCCGGATTGCTATATTGCCGCTTCTGCGGTGGGATACTACGGCGACCGCGGTACGGAGAAACTGACAGAAAAAACCGATAGGGGTACCGGATTTTTAGCAGATTCGTGTCATCTGTGGGAAAATGCGTCTAAGGCAGCGGGTGCGACTTGCGACAGAACCTGCATCCTCAGGATTGGCATTGTATTGAGCAGCAGGGGAGGGGCCTTGCCTAAATTTCTGATGACACGCTTTTTACGGATTTTCGGGTATTTTGGAGACGGAAGCCAGTACTACCCCTGGATTCACATCACAGATCTTTGCAGGATGATCATATGGTGCATGGAAAACCGGCACGCCTCAGGTATATACAATGCCGTGAGCCCTGCTGAGACGACTTGCAGACAACTTACAGATGCGGTTAGCAAAGCCACCGGCAGGTTTGGTGTTTTGTTGGGGGTCCCGGCTTTTATCATGAGACTTTTAATGGGCGAGATGTCCACTGTTCTCCTTAATTCGGATCGTGTGGTGCCTGAGAAGTTACAAAGTGAAGGTTTTGATTTTGGCTATCCGGATGTTTCAATGGCACTTAAGGACATCCTTCAAAAGAAGATCTAAAAGACACGACTATAAAATTTTGATATTTTATAATATATAAACAATTGTAAAATAGTATTTAAAATATATAAAATATTCATATAATAATTTTTTAACAAATTGTTAATAAATCAGGCAATATTTTTAAACTGACCCAAGTTTAAGATTCGAAACAAAAATATTATTCAAGTCGGAAGATCAGGATGTCCCGGAGCAGCCAAAAATAAAAATTGTAATGCTGGTTTATTTGGGATTAATAATTACCTTTGTCGACCGATTAAATAAGAACCGATACCTTACGTTTTTATGAAGATCCTCCAGTTGTGCAAGAAATTTCCCTATCCCCTCAAGGATGGAGAATCGATAGCCGTAACATACCTTAGCAATGCTCTCCATAACCTGGGTTGTGAGATCTCATTGCTTAGTATGAATACATCCAAGCACTACATGGATCTCAGCGAATTACCTGCAGAGTTTAACCACTACCGCGAAATTCATGTCACAGCCCTGGATAATTCCATTCGGGCCATAGATGCCTTCAAAAATCTTTTTAGCAGTGACTCTTACCATGTGAGTAGGTTTGTTTGCCCGGATTTCAGAAATAAGCTGGTCGAACTGCTCCGTAATAACCATTATGATGTGGTGCAACTGGAGACATTGTACCTCGCACCCTATGTGGATGTGATCAAGGAGCATTCCAATGCGATCATTACTATGAGGGCCCACAACGTAGAATTTGAAATATGGGAGAGGATTTCATCCAATACCCGGTTTCTGCCCAAAAAGTGGTACCTCAAGTACCTCACCCGGAAGCTCAAGAAGTATGAGCTCGAGCACCTTAACAAGTACGACTACCTGGTAGCGGTATCCGAACGCGACCTGAAGCAATTCAAGACACTCGGGTATAAAAACGGGGCCATGGCCTCGCCCATCGGGCTGGACATGAAAAACTATACCAAGGTGACAAGACGTGAAACCGGAAATGACATTTGTTTTATAGGTGCCCTGGATTGGATACCCAATATGGAGGGCCTGATGTGGTTTCTCGAAAAAGTGTGGCCATTGGTCCACCAGAGTCATCCCGGCATTAAGTTTCACATTGCAGGCAGAAATACACCGGATACGCTGAAAAACCTAAATATTCCCAATGTTATCGTACATGGTGAAGTAACAGATGGTATTGACTTTGTCGACAGGCACAGTATGATGATCGTACCTTTGTTTTCGGGCAGCGGCATGCGTGTCAAGATACTTGAAGGTATGGCATTGGGTAAGGTGGTCATAACCACGGCCCTTGGCAAGGAAGGTATTCATGCCGAAGACGGCGTTCATTTACTGGAAGCCGATACCCCTCAGGCATTTGTGGACCGTATTTCCGAGGTTGTTTCGGGCAAAGCCGACAAAAAGGCAATCGGAGAAGCAGCAAGAGCATTTGTTGAAAACTACTACGACCATGGTGTTAATGCCATGCGTCTGCTTGAAAAATACAGGAGCCTGAGAAGCAATCCTGTGTATAGCAGGGATGCCTACCATTCCTGATTCCTGAGCCCCGCTCACATTCTTACCATACGACCCTGCACCGGAATTTTTCATTCATCTTTGTTTATCAAATAGAAGTTGACAGCCAATTACCTTTGGCCAAAAAATATTTATATACACATTATAAATAAAGATCATATATTATGTCCTTATTGACATAAATATATATAATAATTTACTTTTAGTTCTATCCGTCTCGCCAACAGCCTTCGGGAAGTGGTTCAAAATTGGCATATAAATTGTCATTTACACCTGTGGATTATTGTACACACGAGTTTTACATTTTTTAATACACAAAAAAACATTGGTTATATGCCCGTCAAAACCGTTTTAGCCGACCAGCAAAAAATGTTTGTTGAAGGTATTCAGGCCATACTAAAAGATATGAAGCTCCCTGCCATAAAGATTGTGGGGATGGCATATTCAAAGGAAGAGCTGGAAAATTTCATGGAAATGCCGGTCGATCTGCTGATTACTGAACTTAATATAGCAGATGCTGAAGGTTTACCTTATCTTAAAACCCTTCGCAGGAGTTTGCCGGATACAAGGATCATCGTGCTCAGTACATATAATGATCCTGCCATTGTCAGGGAGGCGTTTATCAATGGAGTGGACGGATATGTTTTAAAATCCAACCACTCGCTGGAAATCCTGCAATGCATCGATGCGGTGCTTGCAGGCAAGACCTATCTGGCCGAAGGCCTGAGGCTTGCACCTGATTTTGACAGAAAGAAAAAGGCTGTGATGGCCGAAAAGAAAAAGATGATGGAAGACAGGTTTTTGCTCAAGCAAAAGCTGACGAAGCGTGAAAAGCAGATCCTGTCCATGATCATCCAGTGGAAAAACAATAAGGCAATAGCCCAGGAACTCTTCATAAGTGACCAGACGGTCTCCGCACACAGGAAGCGGATTATGAAAAAGTTTGGGGTCAGCAACACCATGAGTCTTATAAAATTTACACTGGAACATGAATTGGTATAGTTTTTGAATTAAAAATAAATAATCCATTTTTCAGGCATCCCCTTGCCTTTTTGCTACAGTATCCCCTTATCTATTTCTGAGACAAATTTGGAATCATTTTTAGTTTATAATTAAATCAAATTATCTCATGAAATCGGAGAAATTTACACTAACAAGACGTATGAGTTTTGGTAGTATTATCAAAATGAGTATGTTGTCAGTTTTGCTGACATCCTGGTACTCTTCGGTTGAGGCCCAGTGTCCGCTGGCCTGCAACAACCTGGTCCAGGTATCGATGGACGAAAACTGTGTCGTCCAGATCACACCGGACATGATGCTGGAAGGTCAGGGCGTGAGTCCGGGCTGTAATTATGTTGTTCAGGTTCTCGGAACCAACGGACAAGCACTGCAGCTTACCGGCAACAACCCTGAAACAGGATTGCCTTGGGTAGGCCAGAACTGGGTCACATCGGCTCAGGTAGGACTTACCCTTACGGTAAAGGTATGGCTTGGAAACAATTCTTGCTGGGGTACCATCAAGATCGAAGACAAGCTAGCTCCCACCATTGTTTGTCCTGCACCTGTAACCATTGCATGCTGGGATCCTGCTACTTTTGGCAAACCTGATGCCTATGACAACTGCAACGGAAACGGAACTGTCAAGCTTCCGGATTCTGCTGTAACCACGTTGTCAGATGTCACCACAGAACTTCCCTGCACTGACATGAACAGGGCAGTGAGGCGCATCCGCTATCAGGCCAAAGACGCCAGCGGTAATCAGTCTGCTGTTTGTGAGAGAGTAATCTATTACTCCAAAATCACATTGGCTAATGTTGCATTCCCTAAAAATTATGACGGAACCGTCGGAAACCGACCTCATCTGCAGTGTGACGGGGGATGGGCATGGAACGATTGGAAAACCAATGCAAATGTACCTTTCCCGACTTCAAACTGGGACAAGAATAACAACAAATACCCTGATCCTGAAGAAACAGGAGCCCCGTTTGTAAGGGATAATTCCAATATTACCGGATTTATCAGAGGCTATAGAGTAGGTACACCTATCACTCCGGGTACGCCTTCAGGATGTACTGCTGGAAACCTTGTGGGCTACGATGTGGCTAAAGGAACCTGGATTACCAGTTGTGATAACAATACCGGAACTTCCGATTTCTATATCGATACATTCTACAATCCTATCATTGGATCTGACAATATTTGCAAGATCAACACAACCTTCTCTGACCAGAGGATAGATATTTGCACCAATAGCTTCAAGGTGCTTCGTAACTGGACAGTGCTTGATTGGTGTTCAGGTGGAATTTCTACCAAATATCAGATTATCAAGGTTGTAGATGACAAAGGACCTTCAGCGACCATTCCTGCTGATCCTGATATCACTGTTGCCCCATGTGCACCTAATTTTACCATCAGTTCGATCATATCTGCTGATCCGTACACATGTACAGGAAGCTGGATTGCTCATGCTCCCATCAATATTTTTGACTGTTCAGGAGCTGCAAACGTAACCTATACAGTCATGTTTGCACTTGCTGATGCGGCCGGAAATCCACCTGTTAATGGCCCTTACTATTTCCAGTTTGGCAATACCAAATCCGAAAGAATCACCAGCGGACCCAATGCCGGAAAATGGCAACTGACAGGCCTTCCATTGGGATGCTCATGGTTGAAGTACACCCTTACAGATGCCTGCGGCAACAGTAGAGATGCGTTTACTGAGATCAGGGTGGTGGACAGAACGCCTCCGGTAGCTGTATGCGATGAGTTTACCGTGGTGACACTGTCAAACAACGGCTGGGCTCATGTATTTGCTGAATCTTTTGACGATGGCTCACATGACAACTGTACAGATGTAGAGTTTGAAGTTAGACGTACCACTGCAGGATGTGGTGCAAGCACTACCGCCTGGGGCGAGTATGTACAGTTCTGCTGCGAGGACGTAGGTAAAGAGATTATGGTAGAGCTCAGGGTGACCGATGATTTTGGCAACAGCAATACCTGCATGGTGATAGCCAATGTTCAGGACAAAGTGCCACCAGTGATCACTTGCCCGGGTAATGTCATCATTGCCTGCGGTGCAGATACATCTGCCAATGTACTGGGCAAGCCGGTTTATTCAGAGACAGCTCTCAGCACTCCATATTTTACAGATAACTGTCCTAACCCAAGAATGAGTTGGAGAAACACAGGTACTATTGATAACTGTGGTCAAGGTGTGATAACAAGAACATTTACAGTAACCGACAACGGTGGCAGAACGGCTTCTTGTACACAAACGATCACTGTACGTAATAATACACCATACAACGGACCTACAACTTGGCCAACATCACCAAAAGAGGTTACCGGATGTATGAACGTGGATACTGATCCAAGCAAGACAGGTACACCTACCATCGGTGCAGGAGCTTGTAGTCAGGTAGCCTACACATACGAAGACCAGGTATTCCCGTTTGTAGATGGAGTATGTTTCAAGATACTTAGAAAATGGACCGTAATAGACTGGTGTAAGTTTGCACCAAATACTGACAACCAGGGATACCCTTATCCGTCAGTTCCAACTACGGGCGTAAATATGTGGTCCTTTACTCAGATCATTAAGGTTACAGAAAATGTTAAGCCGGTGATAGCCAATAATTCCAAAGCTGATACTGATGCATTTGGTGAAAACTGCAACGGTTATGTGGACCTTAAAAACAGTGCTACTGACTGTACACCTGCAGCCCAGCTGAGATGGACATATACCATAGATCCAAATAATGACGGACTTGCTCCATTCATTACAGGTACAACCAATGATGCTTCAGCAACTTATCCTGTGGGCACCCACAAGATCACATGGACGGTGGAAGACATGTGCGGAAATCAAGCCACGATATCCTATACCTTCAGAGTTAATGACAAGAAGAAGCCGACACCATATTGCTTGAGCGAACTGACCACAGTAGTAATGCCGACCACCGGTTCCATAGAGATCTGGGCAAAAGACTTTGACAAAGGGTCAACAGACAACTGCCCTGTGACGGGATGTGGCCTCAGATTTACCTTTGACGGGTTCAAACCTCCGGTTTCTAGCACAGAAGTACTGTTTAACAGTGCCGGAACAGTTGTGGGACAATGGCCAACTACCAACACAGCTCTCCTTGCAGGATATGAAGCCGGTACTTACCAGAGATGGTTACCTTCTACCTGTTCTTCAGCTAAAATGTACACTTGCGACAACCTGGGTCCAAACTCAGAAGATATCAGTGTGTGGGATGCTGCCGGCAATACAGATTATTGTACTGTAACCCTCAATGTTCAGGCCAATGGTACTGCTTGTTCTGGTGCAAGGATGGCGGGTGACATCACCACTGAGGAAAATGCCAAAGTGAAAGACGTTCAGGTATCTCTTGAGAATATGGACAGTGGCGAGACAAAAGCCGATATGACCGATACTCAGGGACACTTCGAATTCGCCAGCATGCCTGAGCAGGTTTCTTACAAGATCACACCTGAAAAAGATACCGATCCTCTTAACGGAGTATCTACGCTTGACCTCGTGATGATCCAGAGACATATCCTTGGTATCCAGAAGCTCAATGCTGCCTCCAAGTACATTGCTGCCGACATCAATAAGGATAATAAAGTGACTGCATCTGACCTCGTAGAACTTAGGAAACTTATCCTGGGCATCTATGCCAAGCTGCCTAACAATAAGTCCTGGAGATTCCTTGACAAGTCAGTAGTGATCGCCGATATAGCAAACCCATGGGGTGTGAACGAGTATATTCAGATCAACAACTTCTCTACATCTATGATGGCCAATGACTTCCTTGCTATCAAGGTCGGAGACATTAACGGATCTGCTGCGGTCAATGCCAATGATCCTGCTGTTGACTCCAGGACATCCAAGGTGCTGAATCTGGTAGCTTCTGAAGCTGCTTACACCGCCGGCGAAACAGTAAATGTCAACATCAAGGCTGATAACTTTGACAGAATTGCCGGTGCACAAATGACATTTGACTTTGATGCGTCCAGCCTGGAGTTTGCAGGTGTGAGGGCAGGAAAGCTTAACGTTTCTTCAGATAACTTCAACGTCCTCAGGTCTTCAGAAGGTAAAATCGCCTTCAGCTGGAATGACGTAGATGGTGTATCTGCCGCAACCAATGAGACACTGTTTACCCTCGAATTCAGAGCAATTACGAATAATACAATAAGCAATACAATCAACCTTACTTCTGACATCACCAGGGCCGAAGCTTACACAACAGACCTTAATGAGATCAGAGTAGCATTCGGTGTAAGGACTTCAGGAGCAGGTGAGTTTGCACTTGACCAGAACAATCCCAACCCTTTCAGCACACAGACCACCATTTCATTCACCCTGCCGGAAGCAGGAACGGCTAACCTTACCATCTATGATGTGACAGGTAAAGTAATCAGAAAAGTATCCGGCAAGTATCCTAAGGGCAGGAATGAGGTCACCTTCAATGCTGAGGAGTTTAATGCACAGGGAGTCATGTTTTACGAGCTGGAAAGCAACGGACACAAGGCTACCAGAAAGATGATACTGCTTAACAGATAATTTGATCCAGATAAACAAAAATATTCAGAAGCCCGGGCGTATGTCCGGGCTTTTTGCTTTTGGTAGAAGTTAAAATTTTACGTCTTAATCAAATTCAGAAACAATAGCTACCAGATTTTTGTTAAAAAGCAGACAGTTTCCCGCCTTTATTTACGGGTTTTTCATTTTGGCTTACTATTTGCATATAACAAAGGTGAGGACACCCGGCAGAATTATAAACAGTCGGGAGGTCCGGGCCAATAAATGAAGATTAAATTGAGTTATACATAAATTAAGGTTTAACTTTGCACATTGATTTTAACATCTTAAAAATTTCCGATATGAGGAAAATTCTTTTGACTTTGCTGACCGTTTTTGCATTTGCCATAGGAGGAGCGAATGGTCAGTTGACTGTATCGATGTCCAGTTCGGAGGTCGAACAAAATGCTGAGGCTACAGTAAATGTGACCGTAAACGGCTTTACCAATCTGCTGGGAGTACAGTTTTCTATGAATTTTGACTCCACAGTACTGCAATTCGTCAATGCTACCAATTTTACGACGGCTTTGCCGGGTTTGTCTTCCGCCGCAGTTTCCGGCCCCAATGGCGTCGGAGTTAAAAACGGACAGATCACATTTTCATGGTTTGACCCACAGGGCAACGGCAAGTCCCTGCCTGCAGGCACCAATCTTTTTTCCATTGTTTTCAAGGCCATTGGTCCCAAAGGGTCCAAATCTGACGTGGTCACCAGCAACGTGCCCAGGGTGATAGAAGTGGTGAATGCCTCGTTTGATCCTATCACACTTGTAAACAATAAAGGCACAGTGACCATCAAGGGCACATCCAATGTCGATCCTTGCCCCAATCCGGCTTGCTCCGATCCTAACGGTCTTTTGATTTCGGGAAAGATAGATTCGACCCAAAAGGGAAACAACATTTGTGTGTCCATAACAGTCAAAAACTTCAGAATCATGCAGTCGGGACAGGGAAGCATCAAATGGGATCCGACCCTTCTGCAATATACAGAGGTGAAAACACCAGCCACAGGAGGAATTCCGGGGTTTAGCGGCGGATTTAATGCTGCCAATGCCGCCAATGGCGAATTTAAGTACCTGTGGTTTAACGATAATCCTGCTACGCCACTTACACTACCAGACAATACAGTCATCATGGAGTTGTGTTTTAAGGTCGTGGGAGATGTTGGCAAGACAGGGTGTATCCTCATTGGCCAGGGTACGCTTGCTACAGAGTGGGAAAATGACAATGGTCCTGTTCCGGTGTGTTTTGGATATGGAAAAGTAAAGATCATAAACCAGCCCCCTGCTGAGTCAGTGGTAATAAATGTTGGGACCGCAAATGGCATGGTCGGTGAAACCGTATGTGTCAATGTAACCGTGGATAATTTCACCTCTATCGTTGGAGCCAGTACGACCTTTAGCTGGAATCCCCAGCATCTGGAGTTTGTAAGGACAGACATGTATGACCTGGATGGCCTCAACT
Organism: Bacteroidota bacterium; assembly: GCA_019136675.1. GTDB lineage: Bacteria > Bacteroidota > Bacteroidia > Chitinophagales > Saprospiraceae > OLB9. The sequence continues at coordinate 13,968 of JAGVTV010000055.1, read as the reverse complement.
CATCGGCCTTTAACCTGGTAGGAAACAACCAGTTGAAGTTCTTGTGGATTTCTCCAACAGCAGTCACAAAGGCCGACGGACATAAAATTTTCCAGATTTGCTTCAAGATCCTGCAATGCAATCCTACTACACCGGTAAATGTTTCGGGTCCGACCGAGATAGTGGGTACACCGAGCATAATTTTGCCAAGCAGTGCTACTCCGGGATCTGTGACATGTACCGACCCACCTCCGGGCTGCTCTTCCACAGCCACACTGGGAGCTATTACCAGTGTGAGCTGTAACGGATTGGGCAACGGTTCAGTGGCCCTGACAGTGACCGGATCAAACCTGGCCAGCCACCTGATAGTGTGGAAAAACAAAGCCACCGGAGCTGTGGTCAAGGCTTCAGCCCCGGTTACATCCGGTACAGACCTGACAGGTGTACCTGCGGGTACATATGTATATGAGATCAGCTTTAATGGTACGATATGCAATACCGGAGAGGCTACCGTAACACAGCCCAATGTCATCACAATACCTACCGTAGGTGTGGTAACCAATGCCGCCTGCGGCCAGAAAGGATCTATTAATATCAGTACTACATCCGGAGGAAACGGTGGTTACACGTACAACTGGATCCCCTCTCTCGGTAATACCCCAAATCCTGTCAATCTGGATGCAGGGTCATACAGCGTCACAGTGACTGACAGCAAGGGATGTACTGCTAACGCTTCTTTTGTGGTGGGAACAACAGAAACGGATATTACTGTTTCTGCTTCGGGTACCAATGTAAAATGTAAAGACGGCAGTGACGGAGCCATCCAGGTTACCGTATCCGGAGGATGTCCCCCGTACATCTTTGCCTGGAGCGGCAATCTGTCAGGTCAAAACCCTCAGAATTTAAAGGCAGGAGTTTACAGTATCACAGTATCTGACAGTGCCACACCCGCACATGTCAAGACGGCTTCCGTAACGATCACAGAACCAGCCAATGCTGTGGCGGTATCTCTGACAGGAGTTACGGACGCATCCACAGCTGCTGCCAGTGATGGAAAAATATCTCTTAGCTGTTCTGGCGGAACACCAAACTATACCCTGATTTGGGCAGGACCTACCAGTATTCCTGATGGCAATACTTCAGGTGCCATTGATGCCAATAATGTCAAGGCAGGTACATACAGCGTCACCGTGACCGATGCCAATGGATGTACCGCTGTCAGATCCAATATCGTGGTAGGCGTTAGACCTCCTGTAGACACCACCAAAGCTCCTAAACTCGGAGATGTCAAGGTGGCATCGTCTTTCAATGGTTTTGGAGTGTCCTGTTTTGGAGTCAGTGACGGCATAATCACCGCCAATATAACAGAAGGAGGGTACCCGGTTACAGTAAATCTGAAATCAGGATCTCAGACAGTGAAAAGTATTGTAGTCAATGGACCCGCCATATCCTTTACGGGATTAGGAGCAGGCACCTATACCATAGAAGCCACAAACAACAAAGGCACTGTCACCTCTCAGCCTATTGAGATAAAACAGCCCACAAAACTCGCAGCTACCCAAAGGGTAAATTGTACTGAAAAGGACAAGGAGACGGGTTCTATCGAAATACTTATGAACAATACCGGTGCTGGAAATTATACCTACAGCTGGCTTGGGCTACCTGACAATAGCTCTAAAGTGGAAGACCTTGCCACAGGATTCTACAATGTCACGGTAACCGATGCCAACGGCTGCGAACTGAAGCTCACCAATATAGAAATCAAGGAATGTTCGGTTGCGGGACCGTGTTATGAAGCCACAACGGTCATCACACCAAACGGCGATAACTTTAATGATGTATTCCTGATCAATTGCGTATTGGACAATTCTTCTGATCTTTCAGTCTATGACAGGTGGGGCAGACTGGTATATTCCCAAAACAATTATGACAATACCTGGCAGGGAATAGATAATTCCGGCAAGGACCTCAGGGAAGGAGGTTACATCTGGGTACTGACTGTCAACTTTGGGCAGGGAAGGAAGGAAGTCCATAAAGGAACGGTCACTTTGTTGAGAGGCCTTTAATTTTCAAGCTTTAAATGAAATGAAAATGAAAACAAAAAATATTGTTCTTTCGGTAATTGCTTTCTTCATTGGTATGGCAATGATTGATGCTCAGGTTAGGTATTTTGACGAAAGGTACATTTCCACACAATCTCAGTTAAATCCGCAACTGATAAATCCCGGAGCCATAGGCTATGGTCTGAACCACCAGATATTTGTCAACTACAGGAACAAATGGTCCGGTATTGACGGAGCCCCCAGGACACTTACACTGTCTTATAACGGTGCTGTGGGCAACAGGCTTGGCGTCGGAGTCAATGTACTCAGTGATAAGTTTGGCGAACTGGAGACCACCAAAGGCGAACTCGGTCTAAGCTATACCATAGTTTCAGATAACAACCAGGTAGGGTTTGGATTGTCAGGAGCTTACATCAAACACGCCATCGGCGGGTATGGCAATGCCAATCCAAATGACCCGATCATAAGTCAGGCTCTTTCCGGAGCAGAATACTTTGATGCATCTTTCGGTTTGTATGGCATCTACCTTAAAAAATTCTATTATGGCCTGTCACTGCCTTCGCTTGTCAGTTCCAGGATCAGCGACATAGACAATGGTAGTGATGACAACAAGGAGATCGGATTTATCCTTCAGCTTGCATACAGGCTCGACATCCAGGAAGACATCTCCATGACACCGGGCATCATCATGAAAAAGCTGTCAAACGTGCCTACTCACATCGACCTCAACCTTAATTTTGGTTTTCTGCAGGACAAACTCATCGGAGGAGTTACCTATACCGTCGGAGCGGACAAAAGACTTGGATTCCTGATAGGCACCAAGATAGAAAACCTGAATTTCTATTATTCATACAATACTTCTTCCAATGTTATCCAGGACTACAATAACGGTTCTCATGAAGTAACGCTTGGGTTCAATTTTGGAGGAAACAAGACAAAATCGTAATGCCGCTGATCTGTCGGTAAATGAATATTAAATGGGCGTCAACAAAAATTGATGCCCATTTTTATTTAAATTATATCAGTATTTTGTGGCATAATTTACGCATTCAAAACCAGCATTAAAGTGAGGATCAACGCACACGGCCATTTGCTGCCCTACCCGTCCCAGATACCGGCATTCATGAAGGACAAGGGCATTTTTTGGGTAGAAGAAGACCTTTCCTGCATGTGCCAGGGTACATGGCGACGGCCTGTGACACACCCCAGTTTTTTTCTGGACCGCAAGCTTGAATGGATGGACCAAAACAGGATTGACAGGGAGGTGGTGCTTAACCTTTCTCAGTTGTATTGTAATGGTTACAGCAGGAGTGACACATTTGACGTGATCCGCTTTCAGAATGACTTTAACGGAGGTCTGAGTGATTTGTATCCGGACAGATTTGTTTCCGGCTTTGTGGTGCAACCACTTTTTCTGAATGACGCCCTCGCCGAGATCGAGAGATGTGTGCGTGAGTATAAGATGCCGTTGCTTTGCCTGCCTTCACATTTTTTAGACGGGGATGGCAAGTGGAGGGTCGTGTTTGACCCTTATGTTGATCCCGTTTTTGAACTGGCAAACCATTTCAAACTGGCAGTGGAAATCCACCCCTACAACGCTGAAGAAATGATTTCCCTTGAAGACAAATTCTGGCGATTTCACCTTGTCTGGATGTGTGCACAGACGGCTGACGCCTGGCATTTTTATTCGATGGGAGATTATGGGGCCCGTTATCCGGACATGAGGGTATGTTTTGCACATGGAAACCAGTTTGGGTTTGCGGGACACGGCCGGCGAAAGCAGGGCTATAAGGGAAGACAAGACCTTTTTCCGGGAGCCGCAGACCCTGACAAAACACTCTCACAGCCAAATTATTTTGTTGACTCCATCGTACATGATGTCCTTACGTTTGAGATGATCTTCCGCAGAGTGGGAGCCGGTCATATTGTGGCAGGTATTGACGATCCCTATCCACTGGGAGAAATGGATACAGTGGCCAATTCATATCCCGGCAAGGTAATCGATGATGCCGTGGAATCTGGCATCATTACCACCGCCGAAAGGGACCAAATGTGGCACACCAATGTGCTTAATTGGCTTTATCCCGAACATTTGATGTAATTTTGCCGGCAAACAGGCCCACGATGGATACATCACAGCAATATGCATGGCAACAGGATCAGGCGGATCCTTTAAAGCTGTTCAGAAATAAATTTTCTATACCTGTGGTGCAGAGTGGCGGAGAGTCAATCTATCTATGCGGCAACAGCCTGGGGCTGATGCCCCTAACCACCTCTGCCTGTGTCATGGAGGAGCTGGAAGACTGGAAAAATCTCGGTGTCGAAGGGCATTTTCATGCAAGACATCCCTGGATGCCCTACCATGAATTTCTGACTGAAAATATGGCCGCTGTAGTGGGTGCTTTGCCTTCAGAGGTAGTAGTCATGAACAGCCTTACAGTCAATCTGCACCTGATGATGGTCAGTTTTTACCGACCCACCAGAGAGAGATTTAAGATCCTTTTTGACTATTCACCTTTTCCGTCAGACAGGTATGCTATTCACAGCCAGTTAAAGTTTCATGGGTATGACCCCGATGAAGGGATGATCGAGCTTAGGCCCTTGCCGGGAACGGAAATAATCTCTCAGGAACAGATCAGTTTTGTCCTTGAAAAACAAGGACATGAGATTGCCTTGGTGCTTATTGGCGGGGTAAATTACTATACCGGACAGGCATACGACCTGAAATCCATCACACGTGATGCCCACGCACAGGGTTGCATGGTAGGTTTTGACCTGGCACATGCCGCCGGCAATATCAGACTAGATCTCCATAATGCCGGACCCGATTTTGCCGCATGGTGTACCTATAAGTATCTTAACTCCGGGCCAGGAAGTCTGGCGGGTTGTTTTGTGCATGAGCGTCATCATAATGACCCAAACCTGCACAGGTTTGCCGGGTGGTGGGGACACGACAAATCAGTAAGGTTTAAGATGGGTGACAAATATATACCAATAAAGACTGCTGAAGGATGGCAGCTGAGCAATCCACCCATCCTTTCCATGGCTGCTGTCAGGGCATCACTCGACATCTTTAAGGAAGCCGGTATGGGTGCACTGAGGACCAAGTCTGAAAAACTGACCGCTTACCTTGAGTATATGGTTAATTCACTTGGGTCTGACAGGATAAGCATTATCACACCGTCCGACCCGGCACAGAGAGGGTGCCAGATTTCCCTGCGTATGCTCAGACCTGATAAAAAACTCTTTGAATACATCTCTGGCAGGGGAGTCATAGCCGACTGGCGTGAGCCGGATGTCATCAGGGTGGCCCCTGTGCCGCTATACAATACATTTACCGATGTGTACAATTTTATTTCCGTTTTGGAAGATGGACTTCGGATAAGTTGAATTTTTTAAAATCATCATAATGACAAGTTATAAGATTGACAGAATAGAGATTATCCCGACACAGATCAAACTTCATGAACCGTTTGTGATATCCAAGGGAGCTCTCACACATGCCAGAAACACAGTCATAAAAATCTATAATGCCGACGGTACCTATGGCGTGGGAGAGTGTTGTCCGTACAGGTCGATTCATGGCGAAACTCAGACAGGTACCGTGGCCTTTGCCAGAGACCTTGCTGCCGCTTTGATAGGATCAGACCCCAGGGAGATCCACCGTCATGTGGCACTTATGGACAAGATGATCGTGGGCAATGCCTCTGTAAAATGTGCCTTCGATATGGCTCTTTACGACCTTGTATCGAAGCTTGCCGGATTGCCGCTGTATAAGTTTTTGCAGGGAGACAGGGCCAAGAAAATATATACTGACAATACCGTCAGCTTGCTTGACAAGGATAAGATGGCCGAAAAAGCAGTAAAATTCAAGGAGATGGGTTTTCCTGTACTTAAGGTCAAGCTTGGCGAGCGGGGGTTTAAAAAAGATGTAGCCAGGATGGAGGCCATACGGACAGCCGTAGGTCCTGACTTGCCCCTCAGGATTGATGCCAACCAGGGATGGAATTACCTGGATGCCAAAATGGCCCTTCATGCCATGAAGGACCTGAATCTGGAACACTGCGAAGAACCTGTGCAGGCGGGAAATACCACCGACCAGGCAAGGCTTACCGCCGAAAGCCCCATTCCGGTAATGGCAGACGAATCGGTGTTCAGCCCCAGGGATGCCATGACTATTGTAACCGGCAAGGCAGCTCATCTTTTTAATATTAAACTGGGCAAGTCCGGCGGTATCTGCAACAGTATGAAGATCGCAGCGATAGCACAGGCAGCGGACATGTATTGTCAGGTAGGGTCATTCAGCGAGTCCCGGCTGGGCATTACAGCCCTGGTCCACTTTGACATGGTTTGGGACCACATCATTTACCACGATCTGGATAGCCCGCTGATGTTGTCCGAAGATCCTGTAACTGGAGGTCTGAAGTACTCAGCAGACTGGGAAGTGACAGTAGACGACACGCCGGGACATGGGGCGGATTTTGACCCGGCTTTCCTCAAAAGATTTGAGATTATAGAGGTAGGGGATTAATTTTTGCATTTTTTTATGTTATAAGGGTCAATTTGGCGGAGTTTAATATTGAAAAACGCGGATTTCATAAATTAATGAAGCCACCTGATAAATTTTTATTGGACAATAGTTAGCTTTGCCTTGAGATGTTGATAGTATTTTTTTACCAAATCAGTTAAAGTAATCAATGAAGAAGATAGGGATACTTTTCGGAAAGGAAAATACTTTTCCGGGGGCTTTTGTTGACCGGGTCAACTCCAAAAAAGCGAAGGGCATAGTGGCCGAACCGGTTTCAATTGATGTCCTGGAGCAGGGCGAAGCCACAGAATATGCTGTGATCATTGACAGAATCTCACAGGATGTGCCGTATTACCGGGCATACCTGAAGAACGCTGCCCTCAATGGGGCTGCCGTGCTCAATAATCCTTTCTGGTGGAGTGCTGACGAAAAATTCTTTAACAACTGCCTTGCCACCAAGATCGGGGTGCCGGTACCAAACACGGTCCTGCTTCCATCTTTTGACAGGCCCGATGATACCAGTGAGATGTCATTCAGAAACCTTAAGTACCCGACAGACTGGGACCGCATATTTGATTACATAAAGTTTCCCGCCTACATGAAGCCTTTTGCAGGCGGAGGCTGGAAAAACGTATATAAAGTGTCTGACGCTTCAGACCTTTGGCGTAAGCACTCAGAAACCGGACAACTTGTAATGATGCTTCAGGAAGAGATAGTTTTTGACCATTATTTCAGATGTTATTACCTTGCCGGCGACAGAGTCCATATTATGCCGTATGAACCACGCAATCCGCATCACCTCAGATATGTGGTGGATAATCCTACCAAAGATGCCAAACTGCTGGCAACCGTCAGGGATTATACGATAAGGCTTTGCAGGGCTTTGGGATATGATTTCAATACTGTAGAGTTTGCCGTCAGGGATGGTGTTCCAATAGCTATAGATTTCTGCAATCCTGCTCCTGACGCAGATGTTAATTCCGTAGGCCAGACCAATTTTGACTGGATCGTGGAGAATGCCGCCGAGATGGCCATTGAAAAGGCTAAAGGTCATAAGGCAGGAGGGATGAACCTGACCTGGGGTACGTTTATAAGTGATGTATTTTCCTCAAAATCCAAACCAAAGGCAGGCTAAACTTGTTTTTTAAAAGCTGTCACAAACATGGAGAATAGGTTAAAATTGGCCATACTTGATATGAACGAAGGCAAACCCAATCAGGGTATGCGTTGTATCAGGGATATTACTGCCATGTACAGCAGCGTTTTTGATATTACCGAGTTTGACGTAAGAAGTAAAAACGAAGTGCCTGATACCTCCTTTGATGTCTATATCTCAAGCGGAGGCCCCGGTAATCCGATGGAAGGCAACGGTGTCTGGGACAAAGCATGGTATAAGCTCGTGGGAGATCTGTGGGAATTTAACCTGCAGAACAAATTTGAAAAAAAATATATGTTTTTCATTTGCCATTCGTTTCAGATGGCATGCTTTTATTTTGAGCTCGGCACACTGGCTCCACGGAAGTCCACTTCATTCGGGGTGATGCCCGTGCACCAGACAAGATACGGTTCCGACGACCCCATTTTTTCATCATTGCCGGATCCGTTTCATGCTGTTGACAGCCGTGATTTTCAGCTGATTCAGCCCGATCTCGATGTCTTCAGGCTTCACGGTGCCAAAATCCTGGCCATGGAAAAGATTAGAACCCATGTCGATTATGAGCGGGCGATCATGGCGGTGCGTTTTTCAGATGAATTTATTGGCACACAATTCCATCCTGAAGCTGACCCGGTAGGTATGAAAATCCATTTTGAAAAGCCTGAGATCAGGACAAAAGTAATCGCTAATTTCGGTCAGGAAAAATACGATACAATGATGGACAAACTGGACGACCCCGATAAGATTGAACTAACACATAACACCATCCTGCCCCGTTTTATCGAAAATGCACTTGACTCCATATTTGCCAATAATGTGGTGATGGCATGATACCAGAATTCAGACAGAAATTCAACGCATCATTCACTGCTGAAAAGTATGAGGAATTTAAAGATGCCCTGAAAAGCATGTATGGCTACAGGCCAACATTCAGGGAAGCAGAGACCCCATTTTTTATTCCGGATATTCTGATGGAAAGGTTGGTGGAAGCCTGTGGCCTCATCAGTAATGTGGTGGCACGTCCGGATATCAAGGAAATAACACAGGGTGCCTTGTACAGTCCTTCAGTGATAGTTAAGGGTGAGGACGACCATACAACATTCCTGCAGGTGGATTTTGGCATTTGCCTGGACGAAAAGGGTGATCCCATCCCTCAGCTGATAGAGGTACAGGGATTTCCTTCCGTATATTTTTTTCAATATATGGTGAGCGACCTTTACCATAGGGTATTTGACATACCTGAAAGCCTTACCAGTTTTTTTAACGGATATGACAAACATTCCTACAAGAAACTGCTGTATGACATCATAGTAGGCGATGCCGATCCCAAAAACGTGGTTTTGCTGGAGATTGAGCCTGAAAAACAAAATACCTACATCGATCTGCTGAGCACTTCCGTAGAGCTGGGTATTCCGACATTATGTGTCACCAGGGTTTTAAAGGAAGGAACCAAACTTTATTACCTCGACAAGGAAGGCAACAAAATACGCATACTCAGAATATACAACAGGGTCATATTTGATGAGCTTTTTGCCAGAAAAGACCTTGTTTTGCAGTTTAGTTTTACGGATGATCTGGATGTGAAATGGGTAGGTCACCCCAACTGGTTTTACAGGATCAGTAAGTACCTGATGCCATATATTAAAAACAATTATGTGCCTGAAACGTACTTCCTTGATGCTTTGGAGACACTGCCACAAGACCTTGAAAATTATGTGTTGAAGCCGCTGTATTCTTTTTCGGGATCAGGTGTGGTGATTGACGTGACCAAAGAAGATATTGATTCCATCACCGATAGGTCTGGATACATCCTGCAGCGGAAAGTGAACTATGAGCCTGTGCTAAAATCACCCAATGAGCCTGTCAAGGTAGAAATACGGATGATGATGATATGGCCCGAAACCCACAAAAAGCCGTTTATAGTCAATAACCTGGTAAGGCTGTCGAAAGGCAAGATGATCGGGGTCAAATACAACAAAGACAAGGACTGGGTAGGTGGCAGCGTAGGGTTCTATCTGCAGAAGTGATGAATTTTAACTATTCCACCACCACTTCAGTACGGCGATTGTAGGCATGCATTTCTTCTGTGCAGGGCACACCATCCGCACACTGGTTTCGGATCTTCGATTCGCCCATGCCCCTGATGGAGATTCTATCCTCGTCTATACCCAATCCGCTGAGGTATTTTCTGGCTGCATTGGCCCTGTCGATAGACAACTGCAGGTTGTAGCGGAAGGTGCCGCGGCTGTCAGTATGTGATTCGAGCCTTACTTTCATATCCGGATTTTCAAGCATTGCCCTGGCAAGGGCATCCAATTCGGCAGCGGCACCCGGCAGTATAGATGCACTGTTGTAATCGTAATAGATGTTATCAAATACAATTACCGCTCCTGAACTGGTAGGTATTTCGGGCATTGTGATGGCGTCCGGTGCATTGATGCCGGCAGTCGGCTGTGGGTTTTCTTCTTCATTGACTGTTGTATCTTCAGGCTCGAGGACTACATTAAACTGGTCACCGAAAGAGGCGTGGTCATAGATAAGATCTATCGGCTGATAATGGTCGGCAAAGACCGACACAAGGTATTTTTTCTGGCTAAGGACCTTTATGGATGTCAGCCCGGTTTCGTCCGCCGTCGATTTTTGCATATTTTCCTTGGATTTTGGGGTCAGCCTTAAGATCAGATCGCCCGTTCCCTTACCGGAAAGCACGTTGACGTTAAATTCTGACATGGTAAAACTATTGACATCCACCTCAAGCGGGACAAAAGTTACAGTGGCTCCGGGTAAGCCTTCAAGGGTGAGTTTATCCATCACATGAACAGTCACTTCTGTAGTCGGCTGGTCCACACGGCCGAAGATGGGTTTTTCTGTCGAAAACCTGTATATATCGTCCACGCCGTATCCACCGGGCCTGTTGCTGGCAAAATATCCTGATTGCCCGTTAGGCCTGACAATCAGGCCCAGATCATCAAAAGGTGAATTTACCGGTTCGGGCAGGATCTCAGGAAACGTCCAGAACCCATTCCTGAGGGCACAGGCATACATATCCCAGCCTCCGTGACCTCCGGGCCGCTGGGAAGCAAAGACAAGCAGGGTGTCGTTAAGCAAATAGGGAAAACCGTCATTGTACGGAGTATTTATCCTGTCACCCGCATTTATTGCTGCTGTCCACCCCGTACCATCATGATGGGCTATATACAGGTCCAGTCCTCCCGCACCACCTGGTTGATTGGATGCATATACCATGGTCTTGCCGTCTGAGGACAGGGAAGGGTGGCAAACGCTGTAACGATCCACATTGAGGTCTATGGGTTTAATGACCGGTTTTGCCGCGTTCAGATCAGCAGTCATGATCCGCAGGTAGAAGGTATCGGTATCCACTCCCCGGATTCGCCTGGTTTCCTTATGTGTTCTGGTAAAAAACAGTACATTGGTCGAAGCATCGTATGACATGGGACCTTCATGCAAAAAAGAGTTTAGCCGGCTACTGAATTCAGATTTTTCTGACAGCGAATTGTCAGCTTCTACCCTGGCATATGCCACATCATAATTAGCCTCTTCATCGCTTGAAAAATTGGATCTGGTAAAAACAAAACCAACCTTATCTCCGACAAAAGCCGGAGAAGACTCCTCATTGGCCGTATTGATCCTGACTTCAGAAAAAAGACGAGCCGATTTCAACACTGATTTATTGATCACTGCCTGTCCGGCAACAGACACCGACACAAATAAACATACAAACTGAAAGACACTCCTGTATATAATAAATCGGTTCATGCTCAGAAATATCTTGGGTTTACCATGATGGTCTTTATCTTCCTCGGTATGAGATTGTACGAAAGTATCATCTCCAGGCTGCCGTTGTCTATGGCCCGGATTCGCGAAAGAGTGGCGTCATAGGCAAACCCTACCATGATCCTTTCGGACACCTGGGCTGCCACTATAAAGTCAAGGGACTCACCAAAATCACCTCTTGCTCCACCTGTCCTGTAGGTCATACCTGCGGAATATTTGTCTTTCCAGGTGCCACTTAGATTCAGGTCAAGGCCCCATGGACTGTTTTCGGCAGCCCTGAACATCATCTGGGGCGTGAGACGGAAATCATTGTTTACAATAAATGTGCCGCCTGTCATCAACAGAAAATGACGGACCTCAGTGCTGAAAAACTTATTGTCGTCAAAATCAAGGTCAGACCGTATCATTCTGGGCAACGAAGCTCCCAGGTAAAATTTGTTGGTATTAAAATACACGCCAAAACCGGCATTGATGAGATTTTTCGTCTGGACGATCGCAGGTACGGAAGGGTCCAGGGTAATATCCTGGATAGCAAAAAGCCTGCTGTCTGTATAATCATGTATATATTTCCGTCCCGAAATATTCATGCCCATGCTAAGTGTACCCTCACCGAGGAAAAACTTGTAGGCATACATCAGTTCGTAGGTTAGTTTCTCAGTTATACCAATAGTCTGGCGTTCGAAATTGACACCCAGGCCAACCCTCTTGCCGAGACGTGGCAGGCTCACAGTCAAAACCTGTGCCTTTGGGGCCCCGGGAAATCCACTCCACTGATCCCTGTAGAGCAGGTTGGCCGACAGGTAGGTCTCATTGCCGGCATAGGCAGGGTTAAGGGCCATCTTGTTGTACATAAACTGGGTATACATCTGTTGCTGCTGGCCCAGTGCAAAACAGGCTAATGACATCAAAAACAGGAGTAAGGCATATCTTGTCATCATCGCTGTATGATTAAAAATCCATTGAATGGCTTTTGGTCGTCTCCCGTGTCCAGGATATAAAAATAAGTGCCTGCAGGCAATGGCTTATCGCCAAAGGTACCATCCCAGTCATTTTTATACGGACTTGCGTAAAATACCTCATCCCCCCATTCATTAAAAACTAAAAATTTGTTGGCGGGGTACTTTTCAGTATCCAGGCACGGAATGACAAGCCTGTCATTGTATCCGTCTTCATTGGGCGTGATGATGTTAGGCACACGGCAGGTGATATTCTCATCAAAACTGATCCTGACAACGGATTCAGAACAAAGGTCGGAACAGAGGTCAGCACATACCCTGTAGGTAAATTCCACGGGCTTGAGGTTTCTGGGGTCAGGCTGATACTCGACTTTACCATTTATTATAGCCAAAGTCCCGAATGCCGGTAGGTCCACTATTGTCAGGGAGCTGTTTTGGGGTATGTTGTCATTTTGCAGTACAGGAAGAATCCCTTTTTCGCCGTAAGGCAACCTATACTCGTCATCGGTTGTGACAGGGGCAAATTCCACATAAATCCTGACTGTATCCGTGCTGAAATCAGGGCACCCGTCAACGCTGTAATCCAGATAAATGAAGTGCTCGCCTTCATCCAATGCGGAAACAACCGTCGAAATTCCGGTTTTGTCGGACAATATCACTTCCTGCTCAGGAGTCGACCATTCCACGCTGACAAGAGGAGGGCCGGAGGCAGATATGAGTCTGACATTTTCACCTGGACAGATGGTGATATTGTCTTCCACAGCTGTTGCCTGTATCTGTGGCGGAGTATTGAGACTCAGGACAAGATTTTCTGATGGCCTGGATGTACACCCGTCCTTTGTCGTTTGTGCAATGAGGAAATTAGCCCCTTCTCCGAATCCCGACAGGTCCGTGATAAAAAAACAGTTGGTATTTCCATTGGCGACAAGCGAATTGTTCCCCTGATCAAAGATCTGGTAGGTAGCATTTGGTTCCAGGCTTCCCGGATTTAGGCAAATCTCAGCTCCCTGGGCATTTGTCTTGCAAAGACTTATAGAAGAAGTTATAAATTGAGGGGTCCTGATCTCAGGTTTTACAGTTAGATTAAAAGGTGCCGAAGGGGATGAATAGCATCCATTTGACAGCAGGGTGAGCCGGTAGGTGCCACTGTAGGTATTATCGGCCGAAGTTATGTTCAGCTGATGGGTGTTTCCCGGATTAAATGGCCCGGACCACAGGTATGTTATACCGGACTGAGGTGTGATGCCCGCAGTGGCACTGCTCCCAAAGCATACCAGGGAGTCACCGGTGATGAAAGGGGCTGAGGGCTTGGGCCTGATTTCAATTTGTAATGATGCAGAACTTTTTGATTGGCAACCATTGGATGAAGAACTGACTGTATAAACTCCTGAATTTTCCGCCTTTGCGGGATAAATTGTAATCAGGGGCACAGTCGTGGTAACTTGTCCAAGCGGGGTGCTCCAGACGTAGTTTTCGGCTGCTGGGATTGCC
>JAGVTV010000160.1 GCA_019136675.1 Bacteroidota bacterium | reverse complement strand
CTACATTGCGGTAGATATTGGCAAAAGCCTCCAGGTAACCTTCCGGATGTCCTGCCGGTATACGTGTGTGGGCAGCGGCCTCATCGCAAATCCCCGGACCTCCAGTCCTGTACACTTCCACAGGCTTATCTGACCACCGGACAGTAAGGGTGTTGGGTTCCATCTGAGACCATTCAAATCCACCTTTTTCACCATACACCCTGATACGAAGGTTGTTTTCTTCTCCAGCAGAGATCTGGGAAGCGTACAGGATCCCTCTTGCCCCATTTTCAAATCTCAGCAGCACATTTCCGTCGTCATCCAGTTTTCTGCCCGGCACTATTGTCGATATATCGGCACACAATTCGCTAATCCTGAGCCCTGTGATATACTCTACCAGATTTTCGGCGTGGGTTCCTATATCTCCCATCGCACCGGCTATACCTGATTTTGAAGGGTCTGTACGCCACGCTGCCTGTTTCTGGTCAGTAGCCTCAATCAGACTGGACAACCATCCCTGTGGGTATTCAACTACCACTTTTCGCACCATGCCGATCTTACCCGCAGACACAAAATGTCGGGCCTGCTTAACCATAGGATATCCGGTATAATTATGGGTAAGGGCAAATATCCTGTCGCTGCCTTTCACAATTTCCCTGAGTTCATAGGCTTCTTCCAGATTATAGGTCATCGGCTTGTCGCAAATGACATGAAATCCATGCTGAATGGCCATTTTTGCCGGGGCGAAATGGACATGATTGGGTGTGACGATAGAAACCAGTTCCATGCGGACATCGGCCGGGAGTTTATTTTCGGCTTGGATCATCTCCTCATAGGTGCCATAACATCTGGCATCGTCCAGGTACAGGTCCTTGCCGGATGCCAGCGATTTTTCCCTGCTGCTGCTGAAGGCTCCGCACACTAGTTCTATCTGACCGTCAAGAGCCGCTGCTATTCTGTGTACACCACCGATGAATGCTCCTTGTCCCCCGCCGACCATACCCATTCTGATCTTCCGTCCCATGTAATGAAATGTTTTCAATTCATGGGCAAAGTATGGATTTTTTTACCAAAAAAAAACAGATCCGACAAATTAATATCGTCTTACCTAAAGGACACGGCAAGGTTGTCAGCAAGCTGAGTAATCAATGGCATCTGAAAAAGTGAATGAATCTGCTGAGTGTCATGGATATCATAAAGAGTCTTGCCATTGAAATATTTCTTAATATCCAGCACGATGTCAATGTTTGTGGTTTCACCTTCTTTTACCGTCACACCTCTGTTATAGGTGATCTTGCGATAAGCCTGATCCGCACCCAGATGCAGGGCAAAGTCTGTCTCTCCTATCGGCTTGCCGTCCAATGCAATATTACCTTCCGGACGGAAAAAAATGTAACTTTTCCAGGATGCCCAGTATTCTGCAGAACCGCTGAGTATACTTGAAGGTGGAAAATCAGATGGACTTTTTGCATTTTCGGTTGCAGGGACGCCTATCCCAAAATCGAAACCTGCATACGTACCTGCCTTCACATTTTCTATCCGGTATTCGAGTCCGTTTGGAGCTACAGGATCTGTGTGGCTGGCGGTAAGATCTAGGTAATCAATATCGAGTATATTCTGATCACCTCCTGACGATCTCAGGGTAAAGTCGGAAATAAAAAACGACAATCTGTTCATCCTGAAATCCTCACCCCCGACCGGGTATTGATACACTTTAAACATCTCAAAAGGCTGGTCGCCATACATGAGTTTGATTCTGATATTGACACTACCCTCTTCCTCTTTTCCACAAGCAAGTAGAAACATGCCAATAACAGGCAAAAAAAGCCAAAATTTCCTTTTCATTTTACTGAATTTTTAAATACTTCTCTTGTAACAATCGCAGCAAGGGTTTTGATTGCTTAGAAAGTATTAATTTAACAGTAATCCCTCATTAAGTAACCTATGTTACATATTATAAAATTATACCATATATCAAAAGTATCAGGCATTGAGTAACCTGTTTACTCCTCCAGCATAAATGAATATCTGTAATCTGTGGGTGGTACAAAATTTTCCTTGATCGTCCTGGCTGACACCCACCTGTAAAGATTGAGTATGGATCCTGCCTTATCATTGGTTCCTGAAGCCCTCGCTCCTCCAAAAGGTTGCTGACCAACCACCGCCCCTGTAGGCTTATCGTTAATGTAAAAATTACCGGCGGCATGTCTCAGCTTTTCTATGCCGGTGCCCAAAGCATACCTGTCACCGGAAAAAATGGCTCCTGTAAGTGCGTAAGGTCCTGTCTTGTCTACCAGATCGAGGGTTTCCTCATATTTTGAATCCTCATACACATATACTGTGAGTACTGGTCCGAACAGTTCCTCACACATGGTCACATAATGGGGGTTTTTCACCTTTATGACGGTTGGTTCGATAAAGTATCCCTTTGATTTGTCATATTTTCCGCCGGAGACTATTTCATTGTCTGTATCCTTTTCCGCATCGGCAATATAAGATGTGATTTTGTCAAAAGCCTTTTCATCGATGACGGCGTTTACAAAATTGCGGAAGTCTTCTGGGTTTCCCATTTTAAAATCTTTAAGGTCCCCCACCAGGTATTCCTTAACCTGAGGCCACTGGGACTCAGGAATATAAGCCCGTGATGCTGCCGAACATTTTTGTCCCTGGTATTCAAAGGCTCCTCTTGAAAGCGCCACAGCTACCGACTTTGCATCGGCAGATGGGTGAGCTATCACAAAATCCTTGCCTCCTGTCTCCCCTACCAGTCTGGGATAGCTTTTGTATTTGGACATATTTTCGCCGATCGTCTTCCATATTCTGTTAAATACGCCGGTGCTACCCGTAAAGTGGATGCCGGCAAAATCAGGATGGCTAAAGACCACCTCACCTGCAGTAGGTCCGTCTACATAGATTAGATTTATTACACCTGGAGGAAGGCCTGCCGCTTCATATACTTCCATGATGACCGCAGCGGAGTAAATCTGTGTTTCTGATGGCTTCCACACTACGGTATTCCCCATAAGGGCCGGAGCCCCACAGAGATTTCCGGCTATGGAAGTAAAATTAAAAGGTGTCAGAGCAAAGACAAAACCTTCCAGTGGTCTGTATTCCATTCTGTTCCAGATTCCTCTGACGCTCTCTGGCTGCTGAGCGTACATTTCGCACATATACTGTACATTAAACCGGAAAAAATCAGCCAGTTCGCATACTGCATCTATTTCTGCCTGAAAAATATTTTTTGATTGTCCGAGCATGGTCGCTGCATTCATCCTGGCCCTGTATGGTCCTGCCAGCAGGTCTGCAGCCTTCAGAAAGATGGCGGCCCTTTCATGCCAGGGTGTATTTTCCCAGGCCTGTTTTGCGTCCAGAGCAGCATTTATTGCCTGAAGTACATGGTCTTTTGTACCAACTGCGTGGGTACCCAACACATGGCTCAACTGATGAGGTGGCCTGATGGTCCTCTTTTCATCCGTAAAAACTTTTTTACCGCCTATAAACATTGGGATGTCTGTAGTATGGGACTTCAGATCTGCAAGGGCAGCCTTGACTGCGACCCTCTCAGCAGAGCCAGGAGCATAAGCCAATACTGGCTCATTTACTGCCACTGGTACTTTAAAATAAGCATTTGACATATGATTTAGAATTTTGGTTGGTCAAGATCAGATTTAAGGTCATCAGCTATGATTCCGGGTACAAAAGGCGAAACATCACCCCCACCCTTGATGATCTCCCTTACTATCGTCGAACTGATGTGCGAAAATTCCAGCTGACTGATCAGAAAAATGGTTTCCACCTCCTTGCCAATGATGGTATTTAGCTGTGAAATGGTCTTTTCGTAATCAAAATCGGAGGCATTTCTCAAGCCCCGTATCAGGTAATGGGCATTTTGTTCTTCGCAAAACTTTACAGTCAGGCCATAAAAACAGGAAACTTCCACCTGCGGGTAGTCGCGGAAAACCTCCCTAAGCCATTCGAGACGTTTTTCAAGAGGGAAAAGGGTACTTTTCTGGTTATTAACGCCTACGGCGACAATAATCTTTGAAAAAAGGGGTAATGCCCTTCTCACAAGATCCACGTGCCCTGAAGTAATGGGGTCAAAAGAGCCGGGAAAGACTGCCGTATACATCGGAATGATTTTCTGATTTACACTGCAAAGTAACGACATTTCCCTCACTGGACACAACTATTCCAATAGTAAAACAAAAAACCCCGCGGTCGGGGTTTTTAATTTTCATGTTATGGAATTGTAAAACTGGTTTGAAGTTTGGGGTTGAATAGTCAAGGCTAGATGATGTTTGCCTGATTCAACATAATTAAAGGGTCAACGTCCAATGGTAAAAATATAGCTTTCGACAGTATTGGATCGGGTATTTACAGAATTCGGTATGAATAAGACAGAAAACGGAAAAGAAAATGAAACATGCCATCAATTGCCATTGACCTGAAGAAAAGGTTGGTTGTCAGATCATATCCAATTAACTTTTTATGAAATTTATGGTTATAAATCAGAAAATCTGAAGGCCATGCGGATAGTTTTTTTGGGTACACCGGAGTTTGCAGTAGCTTCTCTCGATGCATTGGTACAGTATGGGGCCAATATAGTTGCTGTAGTAACAAGCCCTGACAGTTACGGTGGCAGAGGCGGAAAACAGCTTATAGAATCAGCAGTCAAGATATATGCAAGAGAACATAACCTTCCGGTGCTCCAACCCACTAACCTGAAATCTGAAAAATTCACCAGAGAATTGCAGAACCTCAATCCGGATGTACAGATTGTTGTTGCATTCCGGATGCTGCCCGAATCCGTCTGGTCTCTTCCTCCTAAAGGGACCTATAATCTTCATGCCAGTCTTTTACCAAAATTCAGGGGGGCAGCACCCATAAACCATGCCATTATAGCAGGAGAATCTGAAACAGGAGTTACCGCCTTCAGACTGAAACACGAAATCGATACGGGAGATGTGGCTATCAGGAGAACCGTACCTATCTCCGAAAATGACAATGCCGGCACCCTTCACGACAAGCTCAAGGAACTGGCAGCAGAGATTGCCGTAGAACTCGTTGATAAAATCAATTCCGGAACGATCACTTGTACAAAACAGGATGACTCAGTCGCCACTAAGGCTCCTAAGATATACCATGAAACCTGCAGAATAGACTTTTCAAAGCCAGTACAGCAGGTACATAATTTTATACGGGGCTTAAGTCCTTACCCCGGGGCCTGGTGTCTTATAGGTACAAAAGAGTTTAAAATCCTAACAAGCAGGCCGGAACTTCATGATGACCCAAATCCATCAGGCCACCTGCTCACCGACAATAAAAAAATGCTCAAAGTAAAATGTGCGGACGGCTACATATGGTTTACACATATTAAAGCTGAGGGTAAAAAAGCCATGCCAATCGCCGACCTGCTCAATGGCCTTAAGATCGCAGAAAGTCAGGCCTCCTGAGCTTAAAGCTTAATGAATTTCCTTGCTTTGCCACCCATTTGCATGAAATACACACCTGGGGGACAATTACCCAAATCGATGGTCGCAAACCTATCTGCCAGTATTCCTGATTTCATGGGTCGTCCTGTAATGTCAGCAATCTTGTAGTAAGTTGGCAACATTTTGTCTTCAAGCCTTAAGTACACGTCATTGTTTGTAGGATTAGGGTACAGTTCCCATTCGGCAGTACTGTTTTCTTCTGTCGATGTAGTACCCTCTGATACAAAAAAATGGTCAAACCCCGCTTCAACTATATGAGCAGTACTGCCTGTCTGGTCTGATGCCTCCACCACCAGGTACATGGAATTGGTCACAGGGAGCAATGATTTTATCTGTCTGTTTCTGATCTGTCTCCAGCCATCGGTATGACCATATACCTTGTCAATCACCACTTCATCGGTACCATTGCCCAGGATAACAAACATGGTATCATTGATGGGCGAGTTGCCGCCTTTGTTAAAAAAGTAAACATCGTAGTTCAAAACCGGATTATTGTACTTGGTCAGGTCCATGAATGGTGATGTAATCCTGGTAAAATTATTGTCCACATCATCACAAGCTGCACCATTGATTCCGTTGCCGGTCACATACGCAAAAGTGCCTGCATCGTCAGAATCACTGTCTGCATTGGCTTTTTCGCCCTGCAGGTAGTAGGTCCCCCTTGGCTTCACGCGTACCCAGGAACCTCTGACGTCCTGACCGTTAAGTAGGGTCCAGCCAAGGTCACTCTCAAAATTATCCTCGTAGGATGGAGCCAGGTCAAATCGGAAGTCACCGGAACCGGAAGATTCGACAATAAAAGCCTCTGAATGCTGACTTTTTATACCCCATCCTGAAATATGAAGACGGTAATTGCCGGTCAATACATCCTGCTGAGCTGTACCATCCTGCCCGGTAAAGAATTCGTATGTCTTGTCTGCTCCATCTAACCTGATTTTAGCCACCACAGGCTGTCCTGAGGAATCACGGATGTCAAATTTGGTTTTTTTAACTGATCTTTTTGTTAAGGTCACATTCAACTCAGTCACCACACCTCTGACCAACTGTACTGTTTGTTCCACCGGAATGTAGTCAGGATGTGAGATTCTAACCACAAAAGAACCGTCATGTACCAGTCCGGTTTTGTAGTTGCCGGAAGGGTCAGAAAGTCCTCTGTTGAGTTGATCGGAGAGAATCTCAATTTTGGCATTTCCCACAGCTGCTCCGTTGGCATCCTGTACCCGACCTTCCAGATAACAGGCACGTTTAAAATCCACCTTGATGATGTAGAGTCCGTTGTTAATGTCACTGGCATACACCAGATCTGTATCTTCCAGAGGATAGACTCCCCAGCAGCCGTAAAAGTCATTGTGGCATCTCAGCGGATCGTTCCAGGTGTCAAAATAAGCCACTTCCACGAGATTGTCAGGCCTGTGGGCGTCAATGATTCTCACACCGTCGGTGTAATAGCTGGTGATCAGATATCCCCTGTGGTAGTAAGTATTGTGAGGAATCACCCCCGAGCCTTCTGAATGCAGCGGCTTCCATCTGTCCAGCAGCCTGATATTATTAAAATCAGAAATGTCATAGGACTCCACAAAGGCATCAGCCCTCTCGTCTGTGGTAAAGACATATTTGCTGTCATCTGAAGTCCAGGCATTGTGCGTAAAGTTCCTTCCTGTATTAAATGATGTAAGCAAACGGATACTGTCCTTCTTTTTAACATCATAAATTGACAGGAGGCCGTCAAGGATCTCAGAGTTGTACATAGTATCATTCCTGACATAGGCATCGTGCGAATATCTCTGGTCGATATAACCTACAAAAGGCGGGTTCAGGGGATCTTGGTTTAGGTCAAACACCAGCACTCCCCTATTGCTGATATTGCAGCCCGAAAGATAGCAATAACCCTTTTCGTCAATGAAAATATTATGGCATCTGGCAAGATTTTTAACCGTAGTACCCACAGTAAGTTCCGGTTTGTAAAAAGAATAGGTGATATTTTCCGGAGCATTGTTCATATCAATGATTACAAGACCATCAGAGCCCTGGTCAGTGGAAACATATATGTAATTTTTGTAATACCTAACTTCTCTCCATATACCCACGGCACCCGGCCCTACAAATCTCTCTATCGGATTGGCAGGATTTTCCAGCGAAAATACCCGTGTGGCCGATGCTGTACCGATAACTGCATATTTTAATCCATTCTTATCCACATAACCCCACATTCCGGAGCTATTTTCCGAAAAAGCCACATGAGACAATAGCTGTGTATTTAGCGGGACCTCCTGGGCACCAACACCTCCAATAATACAAACATAAGTCAGGGCGGAAAAAAGGATTTTCTTTATCATTTAATCGTATTTCTGATTTTACATAAAAAGCCGCAAAATAAATCAAATTTTTATGTCATCCAAATCAGACTGAGATTATCAATAGCAACAACGAGCCTGTGAATTACCAAAGTTTAGTCCGGAATCCGGGTCTATTCTGCGGGACCACAATGAGGTTTGCGATTATTTGTCTACCTTTGCGGCGTTTTTTAAAAATGTCAAAACCTTTTTCATGGGACTTCAGTGTGGAATAGTCGGATTGCCCAATGTAGGAAAATCAACTTTGTTTAACGCCCTTACCTCTGCCAAGGCACTGGCGGCCAATTATCCGTTTGCTACTAAGGAACCCAACCTGGGTGTAATCGTAGTGCCGGATCCGAGACTTGACAAACTCGCTGAGCTGGTCAAACCGCAAAAAGTATTGCCTACCAGCGTGGAGATCCTGGATATTGCAGGCCTCATAAAGGGAGCCAGCAAAGGCGAAGGCCTCGGCAACCAGTTCCTGGCCAATATCCGTGAGGTGGATGCTATCGTGCATGTGGTAAGATGCTTTGAAGACGACAATGTCATCCATGTGGATGGCAGCGTGGATCCAGTGCGGGACAAGGAGATCATAGACCTCGAACTCATCTTCAAGGATATAGATACCATGGAAAAAAGAATCGACAAACTTAAAAAGCAAGCCAAATCCGGAGCCAAGGACGATGCCATGAATGTCGAATGGGCAGAAAAACTACTCAAACATCTTGAAGCTGAAAAACCGGCCAGAAGTTTTGAAGTGGATGACCACTACAAGGAATTATACAAGGACCTATGGCTGCTTACTGGCAAACCTATCCTCTATGTCTGCAATGTTGATGAGGCATCTGTCAAGTCAGGCAATGAACATACCAGGAGATTTATGGAAGCGGTCAAAAGCGAAAATGCGGAAGTGCTCCTCATCTGTGCAGGTATCGAGGCCGAAATAGCAGAGCTCGAAAGCAGAGATGAAAGGATGGAATTTATTGAGGCCATGGGTCTGGAAGAACCCGGGGTCAACCGAATCATCAGGGCCGCCTATAAATTGCTCAACCTGAACACCTACTTTACGGCCGGCGAAAAAGAAGTACGTGCGTGGACCATACAAAAGGGATGGAAGGCTCCACAGGCTGCCGGTGTGATACATACAGATTTTGAAAAAGGCTTCATCAGGGCTGAAGTAATTAAATATGAAGATTTTATACGGTACGGTTCTGAGCATGCGGTTAAGGAAGCCGGCAAGATGGGTGTAGAAGGCAAGGAGTATGTCGTTGAGGACGGTGATGTCATGCACTTCAGATTTAATGTTTAAAAGCCATCCTCCCAATCGTATAATAAAATGTCAGACCATAGCTACTACATATTTTACAAACCTTACGATGTGCTCAACCAGTTTACAAAGGAGCGTCCCGAGCACGTCACCCTCGGGGATTACCTCAAGGTTGAAAAAGACGTATACCCTGTAGGAAGGCTGGACAAGGATTCTGAAGGTCTGCTCATCCTGACCAATGACAAGCAACTGAATGAAAAACTGCTTTCACCGGTCTACAAGCATTCCAGGACTTATTTTGTACAGGTTGATGACGACATCACCCTCAAGGCAGTAGAACGAGTAGCTGAGGGCGTGGAGATAAAACTCGATTCCGGACCCTACTTCACAAAACCGTGTAAAGCCAGAAAACTCCCCAAGGCACCGGTATTGCCTGAGCGAAACCCTCCCATCCGTTTCCGTAAGGAGATCCCGACCTCGTGGGTTAAAATAGAACTGGGAGAGGGCAAAAACAGGCAAATCAGGAAGATGTTTGCTGCCGTAGGCTTCCCAGTTTTGAGGCTTGTGAGGGTGCAAATCGAAGACATAAAACTGGGAGACATGATGCCCGGACAATACAAGTCCTTGTCAAAAGAGGAAATCTACAAACTGCTCCATATTGACCCCAATGCTAAAAAGCCTGTGAAACAAACTCCGCTACCCACCATCAAAAAAACGAATACTGCTACATCCAGGCCAGCGACGAAGTCCAGACAACCAGGTACAAGAAAACCTGCTCCCGGAAACCCATCACGCAGACCAGGCCGGAAAAAGTAACCATCACCCGTCAAAGGAGTCCTAATCATTATTTTCCGGCAAAAACAGGACAGGTATATCGGACAGGGTGAGTTCTGAAACCGATTTTCTTTCAAAAAAGAGTTTATCCCAAACTGAATGTTTTCGTCCTACCATAGCCAGGATACCTGCGTTATTGTCGTCTGCATATTTATTAATTTCATAAACAGGATCTGACCCCTCAACATCTGCAATGTTGTCGACAATTCCGGCCAGTTTACCGGTGTTGGGCTTTAGGTTTATATCCTCATCGGATGTTGTTGTCACATGAATCACATCCAGACTTGCTGAAGGTAACTTTTTAAGTTGCTTCAGTATTTTTAAGGAATGTTCGTTGCTTATCCCCCCGCTATCGAGGGCAAGTACTATTTTGTTTGAATTGCCGTATCCCCTGGAAGTGGATGGAATAGCCAAAACCGGTATGTCAGATGTTTCAAAAAACTTACGGGTGATACTTCCGAAGATGACCTTTTCAAGGCTGGAACTGCCCGTAGTGCCCATTATTATCAGGTCTGTCCCCGATTTTCTGGCATACTCAAGAATAGAAACACTGGTATTGCCCTGGACCACTGCTGTTTCAGGTTCATAGCCGGTAGTTATAAGTGGCTTGAATTTGGCAGCAAATTCAGTAAGGTCAGACTCTAAAAACTCACGGATTCTGGCGCCCCAGGACACAGGTGAACCCACATAGACGGGCACCTTGTAGGAAGTGACCAAGGTCAAAGTGGCACCGATGGCATTGGCAAGATGAACAGAATACTCCACGGCAAATTCTGAATTGGAAGAGAAGTCGGTTGGGCATAATATTTTTATCATGTCCGAATTTTTAAAATTTTAAAATATTTAAAGGACTATTGACAAAGTCTCAGGCAGGAGGATTTTCTTCCAGCACCATGACAGGAAGATGGATGCCCTCTACCGTTGTAAGGCTGAGTGACTTCCTCAGCAGTGAGTTTAAAAAACTCTTTTTACGATGTACCATAACGAGCATGTCGGCTTTTTCAAAGATGGAATAGTCGACGATGGACTGCACAATGTCGCCCCCATAGATATTTTTGACTTCAAAGGCAAAGTCAGGAGCTTTTTTTCTAAACACCTCCCTGATCACGGCATCCCGGGTGCTGTCTATGTTTTTATCATCCACCTTGACATGGATGAAGTCGGTACTCGCCTTAAAGTGCTCATTGAACTTTACATATCTCCCTATGGATTCATCAAAGTCCGTGCTGTCATCGATGGTGTAAATGACCTTTTTCGGCCTTATCCACCTCGTATTTTCGTGAATAAGGACTACAGGGCACTTACTTTGCTTGGTTACTATGGCAGAAGTGGTACCAAGCACCCTTTCTATAAGACTGTGGCTGTCCCTGGTGCCGCAAACTACATAATCAAACGCCTGGTCATTGGCAAAATCTGCGATGGTAAAACCTGCGACACCAAACCTGACCTCCGTCCTGCAGTTGACCGATTTTTCCTCTTTTCCGGTTTTTATAAAATACTGGTGTACAAAATCAGCCAACCGAGTCTCAGCGGCTTCATAGGTGGCATCCAGTGTATCCAGAAACATGGAATCCGCAGTAGAGAAACTGCCGTTTATTACGTGAATCAATGTCAACTCGGCCTTTATGGCATCTGCCATTTCTACGGCATAATTCAAAGCTGCAAAGGAAACTTTAGTAAAGTCAATTGGTACAAGTATCCTGATCATGATCATTAGTTTTGTTGATTCAAATGTAAGGCCTTAAATCCTATATACATCATGATAAAAATTATCATAGGGTCTGACCTGCATCATGAACCCTGTACTGCTCCGCAAAAGATATTTTGGGCGAATAATTATATGTATTCATCTAAGTCTTTTGCCCGAAATGCTGGTACAAGTTTATTTTGTCTAACTTTACAGCATAAAACACAGATGTCACTAGCTTTCAAAATATTCTGGGAAAGCCTTCTACAGGCCCTTGGCTCGTTACGCAGCAACAAGTTAAGGACATTCCTGTCCCTGCTGGGAATCACCATCGGTATTTTTTGTATCATAGCGGTCAAATCAGCCGTTGATTCCCTCCAAGCCAATATTGTAGAAGGTTTCAACGAACTGGGCAGTGATGTAATCTACCTGGACAAGATGCCGTGGAATGAAGATCCGGGCCAGAACTACTGGAAATATGCCAAAAGGCCGGACCCATCCATGGAAGACTACAAAGCCATAAAAAACAAGTCCAAACTTGCCGAAGACGCCTCCTACACAGTGTTTACGGGCGGACGAACCATTAAACACATGTCAAGTTCCGTATCGAATGCCTTCATCATGGGATCGACCTTTGAGTACGCAAGCATTCAAAACATGAAGATAGCAAGAGGCAGGTATCTCACCTCTCACGAAAACGAAACCGGGGCCAATAAAGTAATCCTCGGTTACAAGGTTTACAACGAACTCTTCCCAAGCATAGACGGAATAGGCCGGGAGGTCAAACTTTTCGGACAAGACTTTCAGGTGATAGGCAGCCTGGAGTCAGAAGGAGACAATGCTTTTAACTTCATTAATTTTGATGATGTCATATGGATGGGCTTCAATACCGTTAAAAAATATGTAAATACCAAGGATGAATCGAATGTAGGCCGAATGCTTAATATTAAAGCAGCCAAAGGGGTGGAAATGGAAGAGCTCAAGGGAGAAATAGCTACCATCATCCGCTCGGAGAGACGACTGAGGCCCCTTGAAAAGGACAATTTTTCACTTAATGAACTCTCCTTGCTGTCACAGGTGCTGGACAGTGTATTTAAAGTACTTAACCTTGCCGGCTTTATCATCGGCATCTTTGCACTGGTGGTGGGTATGTTTAGCGTCGCCAATATAATGTTTGTTTCAGTAAAGGAACGTACAAGCATCATCGGGATTAAAAAAGCCATTGGTGCCAAAAGGCTGGTCATCCTGACAGAGTTCCTGATCGAAGCCGTCATCCTCTGTCTGATAGGCGGAGCCATAGGGCTGCTGCTTGTCTTCGTCGCATTAAAAGTCATTTCTCTGGCCATACCTTTTGCCATGTCTATGTCCCTGATGAATATGGTCATAGGGGTAATCGCCTCCGTAGGTGTGGGTATAGTGGCCGGCATCCTTCCTGCTCTCAAAGCTTCCGGCATGGATCCTGTAGAGGCTATAAGGTCATAATCTTTATGCTATTGCCGCAAGATCTTTTCCATGGGTCTTCCCTTTGCGAGTTCGTCTACCAGCTTGTCCAGATACCGGACCTGCTGCATAAGCTTATCCTGGATTTCTTCTATCCGATAACCACAAATGACACCGGTGATTTTTGAGGCATTTGGGTGAATCTGAGGTGCCTCTGCAAAGAAGGTTTCAAAATCAACTCTGTTTTCTATTTGCTTTCGAAGGGCCGCATCATCATATCCTGTCAGCCAGCGTATAACGGTATCCACTTCATCCTTTGTACGCCCCTTTTTTTCTGCCTTGGCGATGTAATGAGGATAAACTCCGGCAAATGCCATCCGGTAAACCCTTGTATTATCCATATCGTGTAAATTCGTTTATACGTTTGTAATACTCAACATAACAACAATAAAATTTAGGCAGTTGTTATATGACCTCACTGTTCAAAAAAGGGTTTCATTTCATTTTCAATCTCTGTCCTAAGGTCCTTCAGCTTCAGGGCATAATGTTCCATACGTATTTCCCTCTCTGTTGTGGGTACCCATTTTTTTACCGGTACCGGCGTACCGTTTTTATCCACCGAGACAAAAACGATCACGCAGTGGGTCTTCTTTTCAAATTGTTTGTCAGTGATCTCTTTAGAAAATACGTCAATGGCTATATGGATGCTGGTGTTTCCGGTATAAATGACATAAGCACTTATTTTGACCAGATCCCCTATATTGATAGGACTGTAAAACCTTATACCTCCGACATATACTGTGACACAATAGGTCTCTGCCCAGGTTCTGGCACAGGTATAGGCTGTCTGGTCTATCCATTTCATCACAGCACCGCCGTGTACCTTACCCCCAAAATTAACATCGGTCGGTTCACTGATAAACTGAAAGGTTAGAATTCCCTGATTTTCCATCCTGGCGATGATATTATTTTTTTTACAAAAGGAAAAAGCAGAAGCAGACCGGGTCATACTGTCCAAAGTCAAAGGCCAAAAGTAGCCAAAATGCTCTTAATCAAAAATTCCCCATCCATCAGAGCAACTACCCCACCTTGCCCAAGCTGCTCTTGTAAAAGGACCAAATCCGTGCCAAGTTCGAGAAGATAGGTACCCTTGCAATGTCTAAAGGAGTGAATAGAACCTTTTTTAGAACTACCGCCTTACAGGTATAATAAGGTAAATGATCAACAAACTATTGCCCCTGCGACATAAGTTGCGGGTAGGGGGAGGTATTTTTATCTTTATGTAAAAAACACCCACTTCCACCTGTTATAGTTATTAAACCATTTAAAAACTACATTAGCCTGCTCAGTAACAGGATGTATAGAAATAAAACCCACACACGCAATACCCATAATCAAACCATGGTGCTGAATGGCAAGTTCCGTTCAACAGAGTTCTATTTATTTATTTTCTGATGATTTTTATGGCATTCATCAGTTCGCTTCGCTCGTGTTTTGGCTTGTGCTTCGCACACCACGAAAACTTAGTTGTTTAGCCAGTGGTTCTTTCAGTCGTCATTGTCCGCCCAATTAACTATTTTTCATTTTCTTCTATTTCGTTGGTGTCTTCTTCATAAACTTCATCGTCATCTGTTGGATAAAAGTCAATCCAAACATCCACTAAATAGTCGTGAAAACCCCAACCAATTCCGCTCGTGTCGTCAACAACTTTTCCAACTCGGTCTTCAAATTTGTCAAGAAGGTTTTCTTTTCTCATTAAAGTCAGGCTGCCTACAAACGTTGTCTCTAAGCTTTTATAAAAAGCTTCATTGATGTCTCCGAAGTCATTTGTAAATTTTACTCCTGTCTCAACATAGAACAACATCAAGTCAGCAAGCAAGTCTGTTGATGCCCCAAGTTTTTTGAAGTCGCTAATGGCTTGTTTACCGTCTTTAAGTTTAAACTTGTAACCACGTTTAGGGTAAAACGCTTCAAATATTTTGTCCCTGTATTTTTCAAAAAGTTGTCTCTCGTCTGGATTTACATAAAAGTCAAAAAACTCTTTTACTGATTTGTTCTTTTTATACAAATCGGCAACAAGGTCAATAAGTTTGTCCTTGTCCAGTTTTTTAAGTTCTTTTTTTATGTCGGTCAGTCCCATATTTTATTTATTGTTACGGTCGTCCTACCATTGGCTTAAACATCAGTTTACGCAACAGCCACCTTTTGTTCTATGTATAACGCTGGGTGGAGCAGGATGTTGCGGAGTAAAAAAATAGATTTTATCTGGGTGATATCAAGTTGTAATGTTCCGTGGGGGCTCTGTGTGCCAAAAATAAGAGCTTTTTCAGCCTTAATTTTACCCAATTTAGGCCTTTATCGGAGACCAGACGCATCAGATTGAAGGTCAGTCCTGCGATTCGGTACTCGGTGATGACGTTTTCGCTGCTAAGCAGCAACATATAGTCCAGATCCCATTGACGCCTGAATCTGCCGCGTCGCAGCCCTCCTCTTCCAGATGTTTCAGAGCCATATCCAGCATTTGTCTTTCAAACGAGGTCTCTACCTGTGTTTTGGTTCCTCTGAAGGTGGTTTTCTGTCCATATACTGTTACAAAGCCTGCAAGCATCACAAGACAAGTCAATAAAATGGAATTTTACATCATGATCGATTTGGTAAATAAATTAATTTTTATATTATTTTACTAAAAGTTTATGTAACGTGGCCGGCCCCTCCGTGTATAATATTTTTACGATGTAGGTGCCCGGGTCAGGGAGGACCATTTCTTTGTGGCCGGTGCCAAAAACTACCCTGCGGGCCAGTCTGCCTGCCAGGTCGTACACCTCCCCTGAGCGCACAGTCCTATCCGAATCAATGCACAGGGCCGCTCCCCGCTGTACCGGATTGGGGTACACCAGGGTATGGCCGTCGCCGGCTCCTGCCTCATCCAATGTACCTGTCATGGCCCTGATCTCCG
>JAGVTV010000057.1 GCA_019136675.1 Bacteroidota bacterium | reverse complement strand
TGCCATGGGTTACCGCATTACAGACAATCTGATCTACGGTATGGATCCGGCTCAGGCAAGACTTAGAAAAATAGGTGCTGATGGCGTGGCCATAGATCTGGGAAGGCCCAGTGGTATTCCCGTAGGACCCCTCTATTACGCGGGCGATGTCAGTCCTGACGGCAAGTACCTGCTTGTGATCGGACTGGGAGGATCGGCCAATCAGATTGTAAAGATAGACCTGGAGGATCCCCAGTTCAAGTGCACTTTTGTGCCCATGCAGGCTCAGGGAGTAGGAATTGTGGACATTGCCTTTGATCCTTTTACAGGAATACTTTACGGTCATGATCTGTCCAACAAAAGGATTGTGATCGTCAATCCTGAGACCGGAGCTGTCAACAGCAATTTTCCTGTACAGCCGCAGGTAGACCAGTTAGGGGCCTTGTTTTTTGACTCGTTTGGAAATCTGTTCGGTTACGGAGCTTACGGCAACCTTGTCCAGGATAAGTTTGTGTCCATAAACAAGACTACCGGAATAATTTCTCTGCTCGCTCAGGGCCCGGTATCCTCAGGTCAGGATGGCTGTGCCTGCCCCTACACCCTGGAACTTCAGAAAACAGTCGTTCCGGAAACTGCCCACCCTTGTACGGAAGTGGTTTATAATTTTATAGTCAGCAACGGCTCGGGAACATTGAGGACGGGAATAAACCTTACTGACACCATGCCTCCGGGGCTGACAATAAGGCAGGTGTTACACAATCCATACGGGGGAATTGCAGACATTTCAGGTAATGTTCTGAACCTTACCGGTATGAGTGTCACGGTAGGTATTGACACTATAAAATTACTGGTTGAGGCCGGACCCAATACCAACGGACTTTACCGCAATCAGGCAACCTTGTCGGGATTACCCCTTGCATTGGGTAGCTTTACCATTTCTGACAATCCTGCCACTTTTCTCGAAAAAGACAGCACTGACCTCCTGATAACTCCCTGGGATCTGAAATTTCTTTCTGAAGAATACCGTATATGTGCAGGTGACAGCATACGTGTGGATGCCAGCATACACGGAGTAAGGTATCTATGGGACGATGGCGATACTGACCCGGTAAAATGGTTGAGGTCTCCCGGAAAATACCGCTTAAAGGCTTTCACTCCCTGCGAAGAAAAAATCCTTGACATTACAGTGAAAGACGATGTTTTCAGCCTGAATGTTGTAGAAAATATCATAACCGTCAACCTCGGGGAGTATGCTGATTTTCACAGTGCTTATAATGCCTCCGGGTCCAATGTGAGCTTCCGGTGGACATCTGACAATGGACAGCAGGTAGAATGTACGGGTTGCCCCGATACGAGGGTACAACCTTTGGAAGATGGCACCTATACTCTGATCATGACCAATGACGAGGGCTGCGAGGTCTCCGATAAAGTGACTGTACGGGTGCTCAAAAACAGGAATGTTTTTTACCCAAACATCATCACTGCCAATGGTGATGGCAACAACGACAGGTTTTTCCTTTCGGGAAATGCTCTTGGAGGAAAAGGCGTATATCTCAGAATCTATGACAGGTGGGGCAATAAGGTATTTGACCAGGGAGCTTTTGCTCTCAACGATTCCGGGTTTGGTTGGGATGGTACATTCAAAGGGGTACCGGTTGTTCCGGGCGTGTATGCCTGGATCGGGCAGCTGACCTACATAGATGGTTTTGTTCAGAATGTAAGGGGCGACCTTACTGTCGTAAAATAAAGATCAGAACCTCAACCACTCACTCACTTTTTTCGCAATATCGGCATCAGGCACCAGTTCTGGAGCGTGGTGTGGCTTCCTGCGTGCATCGATGATCAGACTGCCTCTGCAACCCCAGTGTTTATGTTCTGTAAAACTGCCAATGCCATAAATATCATGTGATGGATTGGACCGTGTAAAGGTAACCCAAAGGAAGTTGTTTAGCGTGGCAGCAGTAAATTCCGAATCATCAGACAAAACAATCAGAGGAAAGCCTTGCAGGTCTGTTTTGCCGAGCAGATTGGTGAGGGCTTCTGTTTCTGAGGATGCATTTTCGTAGGTAGTAAAGGGCCTGATGGTCAGACCAAGTATTCCCGGACGTAAAACTGCGGATTTTTGGATTAATTCATGGGTGGGTAAATCGGGAAGGTCTGATTTCAGCCGCCGCCTGACTGCTCCACGGCATGCCATGATCACCTTGGAGCCTCCGTTCCACCCATGGCCCGAATAATCCAGTGTGTCAATAGTAGTTTTGGTTTGGAAGTGCAGGTCTCTGGTCCAATCTACCCTTTCAAGAAAATGGCAGAAAAATTGGTCTATATTGCGGGTCCGTAAATTTGGGTTGTCTTCATCTGCCGCAATGATGACGTATTTTGCCAGTGACGTCTGTCCGGATCCCACGATTCTGTTTGCTATGGTAAGGATTTCTTCGGGGCCGGTTTCCCTGAATGGCATGTACCTTTCTTTTCCTATAGCGAGCAAAAGAGGGTGTACCCCCGCTGTATCCACTGCATGAATCTCCTTTACCCCCGGGAATTCCTGGCTAGTCAGGTCTTCCACCAGTTTATGGATCAGGTGTCCGAAACTGCTGTCTTCCTGGGGTGGCCTGCCTACCACAGTGAAGTGCCAGACAGGATTTTTCCTGTGATATACCCGGTCTACTTTCATGACCGGAAAGTCATGTGTCAAGCTGTAGTATCCAAGGTGGTCTCCAAATGGTCCTTCCGGCTTTTTAACATTTTTTAAAATGGTACCCGTGATGACAAAGTCTGCATCGGAGGACAGGAAATGGCCCATCTCATCCCGTGTGTATCTGAATCTTCTGCCACCGAGCATGCCGGCAAAGGTCAGTTCGCTGATGCCCTCAGGCATGGGCATGATGGCGGAAAACGCATGGGATGGAAGCCCACCTACAAATACAGAACACTTAAACGGCAGGTCAGACCGGTTGTACGCTTCATGGTGGACTCCGATACCACGGTGCAACTGATAGTGAAGGCCTACTTCCTCATTGGTAACATAGTCGTTGCCGTTGAGCTGTATTCTGTACATTCCCAGGTTTGACCTCATGGGGTTATCCTCGCCGGGAGGCAGGGTAAATACCTGCGGTAGCGTAATAAAGGCTCCGCCGTCCATTGGCCATGATTTTATAAGGGGCAGTTTGTCTATGGTTGTCTGACCATATGTCACGGGGGCTCTAAAAACTGATCTCATGGGCAGAGCCAATAAAGCTGTAAGCGGTGTGGTCAGATACCGAAGTGGTTGTCTTAGCATCCTCGAAGGGTCAGCTTTCAGTTCAATGACTTTTTTGATTTTGGGCAGGGTTTTCCTGAAAAGATATTCTGTCCGGTCAAATGTCCCGTACAGGTTTGACAGGGCGGGGAAGGGGCTTCCCTTTATTTTTTCAAACAATATGGCCGGACCCTGTTTATCATACACTTGTCTGTGGATCTCACCGGCTTCCAGGTCCGGATCCACTTCCCTGCTTATCCGGAGCAACATGCCTTGCCGGTCAAGGTCCTTGATTACTTCTGTCAGGCTGGAGTACATGGTTTTGTTTGTTTTATTAGTCTCATCAGTTCTGGTCGTTCCACCGGTAGGTTTTAATGTCGAGTCCGGCAAGATCAAGCACCCTGTCTACCACGGTGTCGGCGATTTGGTCAAGAGTCTCCGGCCTGCTGTAAAATGACGGTGTGGCAGGGCAGATCACTGCTCCTGCTTCTGTCAGAGTGGTCATGTTGCGAAGATGGATGAGGTTGTACGGACTTTCGCGGGGTACTAAAATCAGTTTCCTTCGTTCCTTTAGCATTACATCTGCAGCTCTGGTGATGAGGTCATTGGACACTCCATTGGCAATCCTGCCTATAAGTCCCATAGAGCATGGACAAATGATCATGGTGTCAAATTTTGCGGATCCGGAGGCAAAAGGTGCATTAAAATCCATTTTGTCGTGGAAGATAAAAGGCCACTTTTCCTGGTGAAAATCCCCAAGTTCGATGGTCCAGTTCTGAATGGCGTTTTCGGATAAGACGATATCACACCGCACATTTTTCATTTCTCTGACCTTGGACATGAGCCTGTATGCATAGATTGACCCGCTGGATCCTCCTATTGCTAAAACAATTTTTCTGGGTGTCAATTGCTTAATTTTTAACGAAACAAAGTTCGTATAAAATGGTTAATTCAAACCTGAAAAAAAGTCCTCCTAAAATCAGGAATCAATCTTTCAGCATCCACTGGATTCCAAAGCGTAACACAGGGTCAAACAGCGGATTGCCCACCACATCAAAGTTAAACCTCTTGTCAAAGTTCTGTCCGAAATTTTCCAGTACGAACATAGCCCGAAATGCCCCCACTTTTGCGGTGATAAATAGATTTACAAAGGGAACCATAGGGAGGGTGGTGTTGCTTTGGTGAAATTCGCCAAACAGCGGCTGGTAAGCGGGGCCTTTATAATCACCAATCATTCGTGCGTCCAGCCCTATGTTTATGTCAAGCACTCGTTTAAACCACTTGCCTGAGTAATAGAGCTGATGGGTGCTGTAAAATGACGGTATTGGATAAATGGCCGAACTCAGGACCTGAAAATTTGCCTGGTTGTCAAAATGGATCTTCCATACTCTGAGCCTGTTTTTGATCCTGAGATGGGTAGCCGAAAATACCTCTGATGCCTGCCGCGGCAGCCCAAGTGTATCCCAGTAAACCGGATTATTGACAACGGTCTGAGCCAGCGAAGCTGTGAGGTTTATGCCCGGAATAAAAAGGCTGGCCTCTAAAACTGAACCAAATGGCTTGTTAAATGATGTGTCAAACACTTCAGCACCGTTGATGGCCAGGGTGCGGCTATTGTAGGAGGGCTCGCTCCTGAAAAGGCCCAGGGATGAGGTCAGAGTCATTGACCTGCCAGCTTTGATTGTAAGGTCACCCCTGAGGTCAAAGTTGCCAAAATTCTCTGCCAGCCCAAGTTTCGCCTGAGTATTGAGCTGAAGTGCCTTGAATATTGGTATAGTGGCGGTTAGAGTACCTGTAAGGTCGTTTCTGGATTGCCAGAAAGGGTCGTTGTTTACTTTAAAATAGTCATAGACCAATCCCACTCTGCCTTGCAGACCTCCTTTTTTTTCGCCGTGGAGGTAAATGCCCTCAGAAAACCTGTTGACCTGGACATACCTGCGTATGCCACGACTTTCAGTATTTATGCCGGCATAAAAAAGGCTGTCATTCCGGTCTGTAATGTCTGCATCAAAATATCTGTAATAGGCAGGCCGGTAAATCAGGTCATTCTTAAGGTAAAGATTCCAAAGGCTGCCTTTACCCTTGTTTAATTGAAAATATTGTATAAAAGCAATGTCCCTCACCTGCTGTCGGGTAGCTGCCTCCTTCAGTACGACCTCGATATTTTTCTTGAATTGGTTTGACAGATCAGCTTCATTGACTATGGAACCTAAATGACCTTCTTCATTGGCATTATGGGCAAACATCAGAAAACCATTGTACCTGCCAGATGCGGAGCGGTATCTTAGGGCTGAGCCAAAAGCTGTGGTTTTAGTGTCCTGCCCGTTATAGAATCCTTTCTGGCTTACCCTTTTGTAATTGAGGCTGAACGAAAGCCCGTTTTTAAAATTTCTGGAGAACTCTGCCCCTACATTGATGTTGTCCTGATTGCCCAGCTGCGAAAACCAAAGGTCCGATATCGGCCGGTTTTGTTCATAAAACCTGAAGTTATCATATCCCAGCCTAAAGCAGGCATACTGGTCATAGCCGGCATTAAAGGTTGTAAATATCTCAGGGCGGTAGATAAGAGGGCAGGATGCGGACCCAAGGTTTCCTGAATTAACCAGTTCCGCTCCATCCCTGTAAGTTGGATTTCTGTGCAAAAAACCTATATCTCCCAGGGTATCATCGATCGTTTTGACGCGGTATATGTCATCCAGTAAAATATAATTGTAAACCGTAGTGTCAGGACCTTCTTCCTCAGCCGGCTGCACAGTTTGGCCGCCTGATCGGGTACTCTGTCCAAAATCCGTGGGCCTTTGGCTATAGCCTGTGCTTATCGCAAATAAAATTAAAATAAGGGCACACGACAGTGACTTCCATATTTTTGATTTCCAGATTTTCGCGATAAACATAAATCACCGGTTGCTGCCAGACTGGCTGTTTTCATACATAAACGGATGCCGGTGGTGTAACGTTGTGTGGAAGACCAAATTTTCAGGGCTATTTGAACAATGAATCAACAAATGCCTGCCTGTTGAATACCTGCAGCTGTTCCATGCCTTCCCCTACACCAATGTAGCGTATTGGTATCCTGAACTGATCGGATATGCCCAGCACAACTCCACCTTTGGCACTTCCGTCAAGTTTTGTCAGTATGATACCTGTGACATCGGTTGCCTCGGTAAAGTGTTTTGCCTGTTCAATGGCATTCTGGCCCGTCGTGGCATCCAGTACCAACAGCACTTCATGCGGAGCTCCAGGACTTTTTTTATCAATGGATTTTTTGATTTTGGAAAGTTCGTCCATTAGTTGCTTTTTGGTATGAAGGCGTCCTGCAGTATCTATGATAGCTACATGGTGGTCATTGTTCATGGCATATTGCACGGTTTCGTAGGCCACAGCTGCAGGGTCTGTATTCATGCCCTTGGAATAGAAGTCGGACTGGCTTCTCTGCGACCAGATCTTAAGCTGATCTACGGCGGCTGCCCTGAAGGTGTCACCGGCACCCAGGACCACTTTGAGTCCTTTTTGGTGGTATTGGTAGGCCAGTTTGCCGATAGAAGTGGTTTTGCCCACGCCGTTTACTCCTACTACGAGGATGATATATGGCTTTGTACCAAAAGGTATTTCAAAATCCTCAAGGTCGGGCATCTTGTTTTCTGCCAGGATATCTACGACGACATTCTTGAGGATGGTATTCAGCTCGTCAGTATTGAGATATTTATCCTGTGATACCTTTTGCTCCAGACGGTCTATGATTTTGACTGTGGTTTCCAGGCCCACATCTGACGAAATAAGGATCTGCTCCAGTTCGTCCAGGAAGTCTATGTCTACCTTTGATTTTCCGGCGACGGCCTTGGATATCTGGCTGAAAAAGCTGTCCTTGGTTTTTTCCAGGCCCTTATTCAGGTCTTCTTCCTTTTCCTTTGAAAAAAACTTTTTAAAAAAACTCATTTCCTAATGTTGATTAATGACTCAGATGCGGACTTTCCGGCCGTAAAAATACGATTAAATCGGGGAATGTGAAATATTGGGCTGAATGAAACTGTGCTTTTACAAACTGCTCACTCAGCATTTGTCCTGCTTAAGGCCATTGGTAATTATATAAAAACAAAAAAAGGCCTCATGCAATGCTGCAGAAGCCTTTATAGCTATAAAAAAAGTGATCAGATCACTTGTTCTCTTCAAAAAATTCCTTGACCTTATCCTTGTGGATGATGGATTCCTTGTAGGAATATTTGCCGGTCACAGGGTCTTTTACAGACCTGATTACTTTTACATGGTCCCTTCCGGATCCGGCATTGGCGGCCCTCTGGGCTACCCTTGCGTTTTTAGATACTTTTGCCATGGGTTATTTGATTTCTTTATGAACAGTATATTTCTTTAGGACAGGATTATACTTTTTGATCTCGAGTCTGTCCGGATCATTTTTCCTGTTTTTCTGGGTTACGTACCTGGACATACCCGGCATGCCACTGGATTTATGCTCTGTGCATTCCAAAATGATTTGTATCCTGTTGCCTTTTGCTTTCTTTGCCATCTTATAATGGATTTACAATTGTCTCTTAAATTTTTACACCGGTATTGACACCCTCATGCTTGAGCTCAAGAAGGTAAGCATACAGTCCCTTTTTATCGATCATACGCAAGGCCTGCTTGGATACCCTCAGGCTTACCCATTGTCCTGTTTCAGGGATAAAAAACCTTTTCTTAAACAGGTTAGGCAAAAACCTCCTGTTGGTTTTGATGTTTGAATGGGAAACCTTATGGCCTTTGATTGGCTTTTTTCCCGTAAGCTGACATTCTCTCGACATCTCTGTTTCGTTTTTAAAATTGCGAACTGCTGATTAACTTCTTAAAAATAGTGACTCCGGAAGGATTCGAACCTTCAACCGCCTGATCCGTAGT
The DNA here is from genome assembly GCA_019136675.1 of Bacteroidota bacterium. Lineage (GTDB taxonomy): Bacteria > Bacteroidota > Bacteroidia > Chitinophagales > Saprospiraceae > OLB9. Next base: position 8,500 of record JAGVTV010000057.1, on the reverse strand, counting down.
CAGGTACTCTATCCAATTGAGCTACGGAGCCTCATTGGGTCCTGATCCATTAGTCCCTGTAAATCAAGGCATTGACGGACGGCTTCCATGATATTGAATACAACTTTCTGTAATCAGGGTGCAAAGATAAAGGATTTTCTATTCCCGTCAAAGTTTTTTTGAAAAATAAATATATGAAAAGTTATTATGTGTTTGTTTGTCTCTTACTAAAGCAAAAAAGAGGCCTCATGAGCCTCTTTTTTACTTATTTTCAAATGGTTTTTTTACTTTTTCAGGAATTTTCTAATATCATTTTTGTCTCCTGACTGTATATTTACCAGATACATTCCTGATGGCCATCCACTGATATCTACGTTATGGCTTAACCTATTCGTTACAGAGAAAACATTATTATAATAGAACAATCTTCCGGTAAAATCAATTATTTTTATTGTTGACGAAGTACCTTCAAATGGATTGACAATTATGCAGAATTGGCCAAATACGGGAAACCGATTGTAATCTCAGAGTTTGGATGTCTTGAGGATGGAGGAGACAGAAACAGATGGTTTGAAGAGGCCTTTGAGCTATTGCAGAAGGATTACCGCAAAGTGCGGGGAATTTTATTTTTTAATAATGGTAATGATATCACCACCACAAACAAGGCCCTTGACTGGCAGATACAAAACGACAGTATACTTGTAAAAACACTGGAAAGCAAACTCAGGTCAATAAGCGGTGAGGTCAATTAATGGCCGGGCCGTTTTAAAACCACTTTTTACGCTTGAACCAAATGCTGAGGCCTATGACTATACCCAGCATTATGATCCACACGAGGTAATATCCGTGTACCCACTCCAGCTCCGGCATATGCCGGAAATTCATGCCATAGACTCCGACAATAAAAGTCAACGGTATGAAGAATGTTGAAATAATGGTCAGGATCTTCATGATGCGATTCATCTCCTGGCTCATAGAGTTGAGGTAAATGTCCTTTAAACTGTAATTTATATCCCTGTACGTTTCCGTGTTTTCCATGATCTGTATGGTATGGTCCTGCACATCCCGGAGATACTTTTTTGTACGGCCATCGATCAGAAAATGTTCTGAAGTGACTAGTTTTGCCATAAGATCCCGCATGGGATATATATACTTGCGGATGACCATTATATCTTTTTTACTGTTCTGAATCAGGAGCAGCTGTTCTTCGCCGGGAGTATCCAATACCTGATCTTCGATTTTTTCCAGGTAATTTCCAAGCTTTTCAAGCATATCAAAGTACTGGTCAACCGTTATGTCCAGCAGTCTGTAAAAAAGGTAATCCGAACCTCTTTCCCTGATGACAGAGCCCTCGGTCTCAAGTTTTTCACGTATCTGGCCGAAGTTGTCACCCGGCTTTTCCTGAAACGTAATTACGGCATCTTTTGCGAGGATTATCGATATTTGTTCTTCATCGACGTTGAAGGATTCTTCATCCCATGAAAGGGACTTGAACGTGGCAAAAAGGTAACTGTCTTCTTCTTCCAGTTTTGGGCGCTGGAATACATTTAGTATATCTTCCTGATACAGAATGTGAATCCCGAATTTTTCGCAGATGGATTTTATTAATTGTACGTCAGTCAGCCCATTGACATTGATCCATAATTTTCCGGGCTGGTCGGTAACGATTTGCATCTCCGCATTTCCCGTAGTCTTTTTGCAGGATGAAATTCCGTAGTGGTATACTTCCAGCTCAGGAATCGCTGTAATGTTACCTGTATACACATGCGAGCCCGGAGGAAGTCCGGCCTTGCTGGGCCTTTTTTGCCACTTTTTGCTTTTAAATTTTTTCTGGCCCATCAGGTTACGGTATTATCAGAGGATGAGGTTTTGACAGGAGCCTCCTGGTGTCCAGATTAATTTTCAGGGCCACCCATGGTGTGCCTGTTATACCTGAAGTGCCGGGTAAACCAGTCAGATCAGGGCTGATGTCAAAATCCATAAGATGCCGGTCAACATAAGCATCGACCACTGTAAGCAGATGTCCTGCTATCAGCCATACCCAGGAGTATTCGCTCCATTTTCTGAAATAATCTCTTCTTTCCTTGAGTTGGCCAATATTTGCCGGAACAGGATTCATTTTCAATGCGGTGAGGTAATCATTTTGAGTGGTCCTGAAGTTTTTTCGGTTGGTAACAAGTGCATAGACCAATCCCCCGTCAATGCCCAGGGCAAGAGGTACCTTCCACCACCTGCGGTTATACACCTGACCGCCTGATGGTATGACAAGGGAGTAGAGGGCTGCTTTTCCTGGCTTGCCTTTAAAAAGTGATAGGAAACCGTTTTTAACGATGGCAGTATCCGAGTCAGTTCCAGTGGTATCCGATGGTAAAAATACTGACTGACCCGGTGCTTGAGACTGACCTGGAAACTGAGTTGGTCTCTGACTATACACTGAAAGGCTGCAAGCTAACAGAAAAGCAAGGATATAAAGATATTTCATGATTACGAAACGCAAAAACGGCGTGGTTAATTATCTCCCAAAAGCCGTGAAACAAGAAAGTTCAGGCCCTCATCAGAAGAAAATGTAAAAGTCACCGTACCTTTCCCGGATTTGTCACGCTTGATTTCTACCCTGGTGCCTGTTTCCCTTGCCAACTGGTCCTTTATCTTTTTGAGTTCCGGACTTATTTCGGCACCATTGGCCATGGAGGGTTTTTTGTCTATAGACTGGTAGGATCGGATAAGTTGCTCCACATTCCTTACGGAAAGGCTCCTGTCCATCGTTTCCTTGAAGATCTTCAATTGGAGTGGCAGATTGTCAATGCCGGCTAAAGCCCGTGCGTGTCCCATGCTGAGATCTCCTTCCTTGATGGCAGCCTGAATCTGTGGCGGTAGTTTTAGCAATCGGACATAATTGGTCACGGTGCTTCTTTCCTTTCCAACACGTTCTGACAAGGCTTCGTGCGTGAGGTGGCATTCTTCCATCAGACGCTGGTAAGAAATGGCTATTTCGAGGGCGTTTAGTTCGGCTCTTTGTATGTTTTCCACAAGGGCCATTTCCAGCATTTCCTGGTCATTGGCTACCCTGACATAAGCAGGAATCTCCCGGATACCGGCCATTTTAGATGCACGGAGCCTCCTTTCACCGCTGATAAGCTGATATTTGTTTCCACCTACGGATCGCACGGTCACAGGCTGGATCAGACCTGAAGATTTTATGGATTTCGCAAGCTCCATCAGTTGTTCGTTGTCAAACTCTGTCCTGGGCTGATAAGGATTTACTTCTATCTGCTCCGGGCTGATGAGTGCTATACTGTGGGTCAGTTCGCGTACGAGCTGGTTTCTTTCAGTAGTATTGTTTGTCTTTTCGATATTTGAAAGCAGGGACCGGAGCCCTTTTGAAACTTCTGTTTTTTTATTTACCGACATGGTTTCAGTGGTTTAGGATTTCGTTTGCCGAAAGGAATTCATTGGCGAGATTGAGAAAATTAATAGCCCCTTTACTGCTTGCGTCATAAGTGATCACAGGCTGGCCGAGTGAGGGAGCTTCGCCGATCTTACTGTTGCGGTGGATGATGGTTTCAAAAATCTTGTCAGAGATTATTTCTCTGATCTCCTCCAGTACCATGTTTGCCATACGCAGTCTCTGGTCATACATCGACAGCACTACTCCTTCTACTGTAAGCGAAGGGTTAAGTGATTGTTGGACGAGATTGATGGTGTCCTTGAGTTTTCCAAATCCTTCAAGAGAAAAATATTCGCATTGAACAGGCACCAGCACACTGTCAGCAGCAACAAGAGAGTTGAGTGTTATGAGGCCGAGTGAAGGCAGACAATCTATGAAAATATAGTCATACTTGTCTTTAAGCTGGTCAGTCAGCTGCTTCATTCTGAATTCCCTGTCAGGGGCATTGACCAGTTCGAGTTCTGCACCCACAAGGTCTATGGAAGAAGGCAACAGGTCCAGGTTGGGGGTGGAAGTGGCAACAATACCCTTTTCAGGGTCAACTTTTTCTACCAGGCAATCATAGGTAGATATGCCGGTAGTAATCTCTCGGATGCCAACTCCAGAGGAGGCATTTGCCTGAGGGTCAGCATCAATAAGGAGGACTTTTCGCTCCAGTATGGCAAGAGCAGCTGCAAGGTTAATGGCCGTAGTGGTCTTACCCACACCACCTTTTTGGTTAGCTATTGCTATGACTTTACCCATGTGTTGTCAGAGTTGAATTTTTTGACCTGCCGTAGGCAGAATTAGTTTTTTCCCAGCATTTTTAAATTCTTCTTCAGCGGCCTTATGGTCGATCTTAATAAAACCGAAAGAATCAAAATGGCAACCTATTACCGTGTCGCACTGTATGTAATCTGCGGCATGGACGGCATCTTCATAACCCATAGTGAAGTTGTCCCCGACCGGCAGAATGGCAAATTGCAGGGTAGGGCAGGTGATCGGGATAAGTTTCATGTCCAGTGTCAGGGCAGTGTCTCCGGCATGATAAAAACAATCACTGTCATTCCAGATCACAAAACCTCCGCTTGGGCCACCGTAGCTTCCGTCCGGCAACATGCTTGAATGTACACCCGACACATATTTGACTGTACCAAAATCAAATTTCCATTTGCCTCCGAGGTTCATAGGATGGCCCTTGACTCCGCGGTTTTCAAACCAGGTTACCACCTCATAGGATGAAATGATCGTAGCCTGGCATGCTTTTGCAATGGTTTCGGCGTCAGCCATATGGTCGCCATGTCCGTGCGTTATGAGGATGTAGTCAGCTTTTATGGTGCTTATGTCTATATCAGCTGCCAGCGGATTGCCGCTTAAAAACGGGTCGAAGAGAAGCCTTTTGCCTCCTGTCTCCACCAGGAATGCTGAGTGCCCCAGGTATGTTATGTCAGTCATTGTAAATCAGATAATTCTGTCTTTAATAATCCTTTGTCAGGAATTTTAGGATGCCATAATATTTGGCGTGTACCTACCCTGAGCGGTTTTGGGGTGCAAAGGTACAAAAAAACTGGGTTTGAGTCCTTGACTTCCCAATAAATGATTTCAGGTAAAAAGAAAAAGTCAGTTTACATTTCCAGTCTTAACTACCGTAAAGGATACGGGCACTGTGTTGCCCGGAACGGGTGAAAACGGCTGGCTGGCAGGGATCGACTTGTAAGATGGGGTGCCGTTGGGAAATTCTGAAGACAAGCCAAGGATTACTTTTTTGATTTGAAGCAGGTCTCCTGCGGTTATTTTATTGTCTCCGTTGGTGTCTGCCGCTACCAGCTTGTAGGATGGGTTCAGGCTTTCGAGTCCGAGGATGTGCTTTTGTATCGCCAGTATATCTGAAGCGGTGACTTTGGATGTGTATGCAGGTCCATAACTCTCCATAACGATGACCGGATCTGTCATAAGCGGAAATGCGGTAGTCGGGTAGGTAAATGAATACGTGCCCTGAGAGTTTTTCTGAATTTCTACTTTTGGTGAAGCAGCATTTTGCGGCTTTGCAAAAAACTTAACGTGGCCGTCGGGTATGGTGAGATTGTCGGTGGTCAGCTGCAGATTAAAGGTTGTCACAGCATTTGCCTGTCCCTGGGCTGCGTTGATAGCTGCGTCAAGGTCGGAAAAATCTACCGGATAATTCAGACTTTTATCAGGAGCAATGACCGCAAAGGAAGGTGTACCGTACCATGGGCCGTAATTACCGGATTTAAATGGCGTGGTAACAGCCGAGGCATTTCCTTCGGTGCTTATTCCCTTCATGGTCTGGTTATAGGTGTTTTCAAAATTGGTCACTTTTGAGTTGTTGTCGCTTCCAAGTGTGGTCACTGAAAAAAACTGAACGTTCCCTGTTCCGGAGCCCCATTGAACGTATTTCTGTTGCCAGTGGGGAGCATTGGCTATACAGGGTGGGCAGGTAGTGAAAAAGAACTTTATCACTACAACCTTGCCATTGTCCAGATAATCCTGATACAATCTGTGGACATGCCCTTCCGTGTCTGTGACTGTGAAGTTGTGCATGGTCATTTGTCCCGTTATTATCCAGGGCAAAATAAGGGTGAAAACAGTGCTTAAAATTAAAGACTTCATTTCTTACAATTATTTGAAAGCCAATACTATCCGGACATTAAATCAATACCAAAAATAATGCCTTTTTACAAGATTGTCAACAATAAACCGGGTTCCAGTGTTCAGGCGTCTTTGTTAATGAAGGGATTTGTTGCAGGGGTCAGTGATATGCTTAAGTTTTTTTTTTTCAACAACCAGTAATACATGAGGCTTGGTGGGGGACATTAAACGTGAAGGGCATCAACCAGGTCGTCTTGCCATTATCCTGATAATTTTGGTTAATTTTGCAGAATATTATGAAGCCGGAAGTTCATTTTTCATGGATAAAGGATGTCACCTACAAGGAGGCATGGGATTTGCAAACCGACCTTTTGAAGGGTTTGGTGGCAGAGAAATTATCTGAGGAGGGTCGTAAATTAAAAGCAGAAGGCAGGTATCATCAGCACCACAGGCTTTTGTTTTGTGAGCATAGTCCTGTTTTTACACTAGGCAAAAGCGGAAGCATGGAGCACCTTCTGCTCACAGAAACCCAGCTTTCAGACGGAGGAATAGAATTTTTTAAAATCAACAGAGGCGGCGACATCACCTACCATGGGCCGGGACAGATTACCGGCTACCCGATTTTTGACCTTGAAGAGTTTTTTACCGATGTACATAAGTATGTAGAAAGTCTCGAAGAATCTGTGATCCGGCTTATGGCCGAATTCGGGTTAAAGGGTGTCAGGATGCCCGGCTATACCGGAGTGTGGATGGAACCCGATAGCTCCAGCGAAAAGTACAGAAAGATATGTGCCATTGGTGTACATATGTCCCGGTGGGTCACTATGCACGGATTTGCCTTCAATGTCAATACTGATCTGGATTATTTTGACAAAATAGTACCTTGCGGTATAGCTGATGACAATAAGACGGTCACATCCATGGCTAAAGAGCTTGGGCAGGAGCTGGATTACAAAAAAACCGGACAAATGCTGGCTGAAACCATGGCTAAGGTTTTTGGTTTTACACTCATCACAGTATAATAATATATCACAACAAAAATCATGGAGCAAGAAAAAACAGAAGGTAAAACAACAGTCTACAGCCGAACGGTAATGACGGAGATGATCATGCCTAATGACACAAATCCGATGGGCAATCTCATGGGAGGATATCTGATGAGGTGGATGGATATAGCCTGTGCGGTGTGTGCAGCACGACATTGCGGCTCTCAGGTAGCTACTGCATCCGTGGACCATATTTCTTTCCACAGCCCTATAAAACTCGGAGAAGTCATCACTCTTACCGCCACAGTCACCAGGGCTTTTAATACCTCAGTGGAGATCTACGTCGAGGTGCTTGCCTCAGAGATAACTGGACAAAATCCCAGGCAATGTAACCACGCCTATTTTACCTTTGTTGCGATCGATCCGGTCTCAGGCAAGCCTACTGCAGTACCTTCTGTCATCCCTCTCACCAATGAGGAGAAAAAACAATATGAAGTGGCTGTCCGAAGGCGTGAGCTCAGGCTCATCCTGGCAGGCAGGATGAAGCCGGAAGAAGCAACAGAACTGCAAAACTTTTTCTCTCAGTTAAAGCCCGGAAACTCCGTGGGGTGATGTCTTTAAATCAGCCGAGATGTACCCTGACGGTTGAAACGATTTTTTCAAGAGCTAACTTTACGACCCGGGTGTCTTCATGCCGAACGATAATATATCCTTCGCCTTCATAGGTTAGTCCTTTTTCCTGGCCCTTTTCCGGTATTTTTGCATCGGTCACCAAATGTCCCAGCTCATTCCCGATGATGTCCAATCCTGTCACATGGCTGACTTTGCCAGTACCCTGTCCCCTGAGATAGGCAGCTCCTGTGGCATATTATAGGCAGCTCCTGTGGCATATTTGCGTTGTGGCACCTCAAACTCTCCGAAAATCATCAGGCGTGCCCAAGCGTTAATGCAGTCCATATCGGTGGCCCGGCTTATAAGAGTCGTAAACTGGGCTCCCGGAGGTCTGGCTGCTACCTCTGAGATGGCAATGCTACCGTCTTGTCTTCTGAACCACTCCATATGGGTGATGCCGGTTTCCATGCCGAGGACATCAAGTGCCCGGTACGCCGCCGTGCGGATGTCATCATACTCGGGAGCTTCCACCTCACGGGGCAGAACCACTTGCCACTGAATCCATGGCTCAGATATCACTTTAAGCGGATTTGGGTAATAGTTTGTTATCGAGTGAAATAAATGTTTTCCGTCAAGTGAAAATGTATCAAAAGAATGCTCCGTCCCAAGGATAAACTCTTCTGCCAGCATAGGTTTGGATGCGGAAACTTCCCATTTGCCCAACACGGTTTCCAGGTCAGAAAGTTCATTGACCATGTAGGTTGACTGCGAGGCGGCACCGTCATTGGGTTTGATCACAAGAGGAAAACCTGTTTTTTCTGCAAACTCAAGGACCTCCGTGCGATCGGTTGCCAGACAATGACTTGCACACGGGATTCCTGCTGCC
>JAGVTV010000100.1 GCA_019136675.1 Bacteroidota bacterium | reverse complement strand
TCCCATTTAAAACCGACTCACCTGAAAATAGAAAAAAGATAATTGATTTTATCGAAACCCAGATTAAAAAAGGTTATTATTTGAATTTTTATACGATACAGAAAAATGCTGCCTCGGATTATCACCCTGAAGAATGGGCAGCAGATTCTTTGATTTATGGAAAATCCTTATTCACGATTTTGGAAAAACTTGGCGCTAAAAAGATAAGACAACTTGAAAAAAAAGGAGCTGTGCCTTATGCTGTTCAATTAGTAAATGGAAGAGAGGGATTGTTGGACGAACAGATTGCTGAAAACATTAATGAGACAATAGAATGTTCTTCATATCTTTACCGTTTTAGACCAAATGGATTTACCAATTCCCGAACAATTACAAAATTCAAAAATATTGGTACGTTAAAATATTTAACATATAATCAAAATAGCATAGCAGATAAAGATACCATTAATGTTTTAGCTTCCAATTTAAATCAGAATTCCAGTATCATTGGGTCAGATGTTATGAGCGGTTATAATATTGATGAAACTCAATTTTCCATCCTCCAGTTGCAGATGAAAGTAAGTGACCCAGATGATAAGTCCCCTCTCCAATTAAAATACTGGCGAATGGCTTTTGACCCACTTCCTGACGCTGCCATCACCTTTGTAAAATCCGAACCCAACCCATCCAACAATGAGGTGAACCAGGGCGAAAAAGTAAAAATATTTTACAACGTCACTAGCGTCAACTTTGTGGCCATGGACAGCATCCTGGTAAAATTTTCCTATACCGACAACAACAATCAGGTCATCTCTGCCTATAAAAAATTAGGAAAACTCGACGCAGGACAGACACTCTCAGATGTAATTGAATTTCCCATTCCTGCCGGAACCACAAGTGAAATAAGATTTATAATCGAAATTAATCCGGACAATGCCCAACCCGAACTGCACCATTTCAATAATGTGCTTACAAAACTCTTTAATGTTTCACGGGATAAAGACAATCCGCTGCTCGATGTATATTTTGACGGCATTCACATCATGGACGGGGACATTGTGTCCCCGAAACCAGAAATCCTGATCACCCTCGAGGATGAAAATACCCTGCTTCCTGTGACGGACCCAAATCTTTTTGAAGTCAAGCTTGACACCGGCCGCAATCAGCTGATCGAGATTCCTATGAACGGGCCCCAGATCAGTTTTACACCCGCCGGAAATGGTAACAAGACAGCAAAGGTCCTCTTTACCCCCACCCTGAAAGAAGGTGATTACAAACTTTTGGTGCAGGCCAGGGACGCCTCCGGAAATAAGTCAGGCATAAACCCAAGGGTTATCAGTTTCCGTGTTATAGAGCGGCAAAGTGTTTCAAATGTCCTCAATTACCCTAACCCATTCTCTACTTCTACTCAGTTTATCTTTACCTTGACCGGTGCTCAAGTCCCGGACGTTATGTCCCTGTCCATTATGACGCTTACCGGCAAAGTAGTCAGAGAGATCACCAAAGAGCAGTTGGGCCCTCTGCATATTGGCGTCAACAGGACGGAGTATAAATGGGATGGTACCGACGAATACGGCAGCAAACTGGCCAACGGAGTTTATCTCTACAAGGTCAACGTACGCAAATCTGATGGCTCCCTGTATGACAGCTTTACCAATGACGATATCGACTCTTTCTTTACCAAAGGCTTCGGTAAACTTGTGATCTTAAGGTAAGAATGACCTGTTGGTTACCTGCATGGGCTCATAGTTGACTGTCTTTTGTTGGGGACCTGTAATTAGAATGATTGTGAGAGATTTTAAGAAATATGACGTTTGGGCCGACAGCATTGATAAAGCCAATCAAAAATCCACCTTATGAGAGACTTTAGGAAATTGGAAGTTTGGCACCAAAGTATGGAATTGGTGGATAAAATTTATCAATTGTGTACCCGTTTTCCAATATCCGAGCAGTATGGGTTAATTCAGCAAATTCAGAAAAGTGCTGTTTCAATCCCTTCCAATATTGCAGAAGGAAATAGCAGAGATTCGGAAAAAGAATACTCCAGATTTCTTCAGATTTCTCTTGGTTCAGCTTTTGAACTGGAAACCCAATTATTGATTTCCCAAAAAAGAAAGTATATAAGTGATGAACCAGAATTATTTGAATTATTGCTGATTGTACAAAAAAGATTGAATGCCTTAAATCAAAGCATAAAAAGGCCATCAAAATCAAAGACTAATCTCGATAGCTTTCGGGACCAAAGACCAAAGACCAAAGACCAAAGACTAAAGACTAAAGACTAAAGACCATCCCGATAGCTAACGGGACTAAATACCAAAGAAATGCACCCCGAAACCACCATCCGCCCCCACTCCCATTTTTCCTTCGGATGGAAAGAACTGTGGCATTACCGGGAGTTGTTGTACTTTTTTACCTGGAAAGAGATCAAGGTCAGGTACAAACAGGCTTTCCTGGGTGTAACCTGGACGCTATTGCAACCAGTGTCTATGATGCTGGTTTTTGTTTTAGTCCTGTCCAAAGGCCTTAACATACCTACTGGGACCATACCCGCACCCTTATATTACCTGGCAGGCTTGCTCGTCTGGAACCTTTTTAACCATGCTGTCACCAATGCCTCTCAGTCTATGGTGGCCAATGCGTCAATCATTAAAAAAATTTACTTTCCCCGATTAGTAATACCCATTTCCTCAGTACTTACAGCAACATTTGATTACCTTATTAGCTGTGCTGCATTTTTGGTTATATTGGTGTATTACAAGGTTTCTGGAGCGTATTCGGCACCCTTTTGGAAAGTGATTCTTGCTCTTGGATGGGCGTGGTTGATTACCGTACTTATAGCATTTAGTATTGGCACTTTATTATCGGCTATAAATGTCAAGTACAGAGATGTCAGATATGTGCTTCCGTTTTTAATTCAAAGTATTTTTTTTATAACGCCCATCATGTATGACAGCTCTATGTTCCGGCATTCATGGGCATCAGGTCTTTTACAGCTCAACCCATTAAGCCACGCCATTTCAGGTTTGCGGGTTGCATTGGGCCAGGAGGTTACTTTCGCAGATCCGGTCCACTCATTTTATCTCCTTGGCAATCTTATAGTCTTGTATTTAATTGCTATTTTTGTATTTCGCCGCACAGAGTCATATTTTGCAGACATTGTGTAATTTTGTGGACGTACCGTACCTAAAGACTAAAGACCAAAGACCA
>JAGVTV010000210.1 GCA_019136675.1 Bacteroidota bacterium | reverse complement strand
TAAATTTGGCTACCCATTATGGGGCTCCAAATTCATTTGGAGAAGATTAAACACAAAGCGTTGGTAATAAGCCAAATAAATTTGGCTACCCTATATAGGCCAATAAGTATGAAAACTTTTTATAGAAGAGATCTTCCGCATATACAGCCTGTAGGAGCTGCATTTTTTATAACTTTTCGTTTAGCAGGAAGCATTCCAAAAGCCGCCATTGATGGGCTAAGTGAGAAATATCATCTTCAAATTCAAAGGGCTAGCAACATTAATGATGTATATCTAAGAAATTTAGAAATTTTTAATTTGCGAAAAAAATATCTTGTGGAGATGGATTTAATTTTGGATAAAATTAATGACGGACCACAATACCTTAAGGATGTCGAAATAATGAAAATCATTGGAAATGAATTTAAAAAACATGATGGGATACTATATAATTTGATCGCTTTCAGTATTATGTCTAATCATGTTCACTTGGTTATAGATACAGGAAATCAACTTGTTGATATAAAAGATGAGATTGATGTAAATCAAAAATATGTGCCTTTAGATAGGATAATGAAACAAATAAAAGGAGCAACGGCACAATATTGCAATAAATATTTAAAGCGTTCAGGTCAATTTTGGGAAAGAGAAAGCTATGATATTTACATTCGAAATGAAAAGATGTTGAATAATGTAATAAGCTATTCTTTAGAGAATCCTGTAAAAGCTGGACTTGTTGAGAATTGGGAAGAATATTCCGGTAATTATTTGAAAATGGAATCTTCGTAATGGCCTTGCAATCTCCGATTGCAAGATGCCATACTTGTTGCATTCGAAGAAAGCAAAGCCAATAAAAACAAGTACCATTTCAGTGTCATGTCAGGAAGCCCCAATGATAAAAAGAAGTATTTTTTATACACGTCGGTCATAGAGCGTTTGATAATATCCCTGTCTATTCCAATCAGATCAATACCAAGTCGATTATGGGTGTACAAGTAGTGGAAATAGAGGAGTTTCTTAAATTGGCGAAGGATTATCCGATTCTCGATGTCCGGTCTCCGGGGGAATACAGTCATGCTCATATACCCGGGGCGATATCCTTTCCGCTGTTCAGCGATGAGGAAAGGGCAAAAATCGGAACTTTATACAAGCAGGAAAGCAGAGAAGCGGCTGTCAGGGAAGGACTGGATATATTTGGCCCCAATATGAGGCGAATGACAGAGCAGGCAGAAGCAATAACCGGTACTCAGGGAGCCCCTCAGGAAAAAACGCTGCTGATACATTGCTGGAGAGGAGGGATGAGGAGCGGAGGGGTAGCCTGGCTCCTGGACTTATATGGATTCAAGGTATTTACGCTGGAAGGAGGATACAAGGTATATCGCAATTGGGTTTTGAACATGTTTGAAAAAAGGCACCTGATCAGACTGGTGGGAGGATATACGGGATCCGGAAAAACCAGCATCCTGCAAAGCCTGAAAAAAAAAGGTCATCAGGTCATTGACCTGGAAGCACTGGCCAGTCACAAGGGATCTGCATTTGGTAATATAGGCATGCCCGACCAGCCGACTCCCGAAATGTTTGAAAATCTGGTCGCTATGGAGTTGTACCGCCAAAATTCCCAAAACCAGGAAGTATGGCTTGAAGACGAAAGCCAGAGGCTTGGCACGGTCAATATCCCCAACGGACTGTGGCAGGTTATGCTCCAAAGTTCCGTTTCGTTTGTCCATGTCCCCTTTGAAAAAAGGCTGGAACACATCGTATCGGAATACGGTACATTACCTAAGGACCGCCTGGTTAATGCCATCACACGCATATCAAAAAAGTTAGGCGGGCTTGAGGCAAAAAATGCCATCACTTACCTGGAGGAAGGCAAAACTGCTGAAGCATTCAGCATACTTCTCAAATATTACGACAAGTATTATGAAAAAAGCCTGCATAAAAAACCCGCATGGCAACAATCCGTCAGCTTCATCGACTGTGCTGACACCGATGCAGATAGAAATGCAGACACCATCCTCGGCCACAATGCGGCAACTGTTGTATAATTCCAATGATTTTTTTTGATTTTGGGAGTGCCCCTGACCAACGTGTCAGGGTCGGGCTATCCGCTTTATCCTGACTGAAGCGTCAGGATGCCCGCTGCTATCCCTCACTCATGATTGTATGGAAAAATTTTGTCATTAAATTTGTAATTCAGTCCGTAAATATTTCAATCTGATATGAGTGATGTCAAACTGACACAATATTCGCATGGGGCCGGATGCGGATGCAAGATAGCTCCAAATATTTTGGAAGAAATCCTTCATAGTCAAACTGTGATGCCAGATAACAAATACCTCATTGTTGGCAATCACAGCAAGGATGATGCCGCGGTGTATGACCTGGGAGGAGGACAGGCCCTCATTTCGACTACTGATTTTTTTATGCCGATCGTGGATGATCCCTTCAATTTTGGAAGGATTGCCTCTGCCAATGCCATCAGCGATGTCTATGCAATGGGTGGCACGCCTATTTTGGCCATAGCCATTTTGGGTTGGCCAATCAATATGTTGCCGCCTGAGGTCGCAAGAAAGGTCATCGAAGGTAGCAGGAGCATTTGCATGGAAGCGGGCATACCATTGGCAGGCGGACACAGCATTGATGCACCCGAGCCTATTTTTGGCCTGGCTGTCAATGGCTTGGTCAGGACCCATGAAGTGAAACAGAATAATAGTGCTACCCCTGGTGATATATTGTTTCTTACCAAACCATTGGGAGTAGGAATATTGACCACTGCTGAAAAACATGGTATCCTGCATGATGATCATAAAACGCTGGCTGCCAATCAAATGATGCAGCTCAATAAGGTAGGAGCCGCATTGGGTAAGTTGGCCGGAGTTACTGCGATGACCGACGTGACAGGTTTCGGATTGCTAGGCCATTTGGTAGAGATGTGTGAGGGTAGTCAGGTAAGTGCAACTATTAATTTTGATCAAGTACCACTTATCACACCTCAGATTTACGATTATATTGAAAAAAGATCAATCCCTGGAGGTACAGGAAGAAATTTGAAAGCTTATGGCCATCATATCTCTGTTGCATCTTCTGATAAAGATACGATACTAAATATTCTGGCTGATCCTCAGACCAGTGGCGGCTTGCTTTTGGCTGTGAAACCTTCTGATGTCGATCAAGTAGCATCAACTTTGACACAATTTGGATTAGAATCCTTTGC
>JAGVTV010000205.1:9887-26104 GCA_019136675.1 Bacteroidota bacterium | reverse complement strand
GGATAAAGCGGATAGCCCGACCCTGACCACAGTGTCAGGGGCACTCCCAAAAAAAATTAAAAGTAAATAACGATCAAGTACCAAAATACTCACAGGACAGGACCCGCAGGACAGAGGTCGAGCCAGAATATTTTTGTAACTTTGCGACATAATCTGATGTCATGCTAGCACCCTACGACCATCTCGATCCGTCCTCCCGTGTGTGGATCTACCAGGCGGCACAGTTGCTGACCGAAACACAGGTGGAAGCCATAAGGGCGGAACTAACAAACTTCCTGGACCAATGGACAGCCCACAACCGACAACTATACACCTGGGGTGATGTGATGTACCGCCGCTTTGTGGTGATCATGGCCGACGAGAGGTATGCCGGAGCGAGCGGTTGCTCTATCGATAAGTCTGTACACTTTATAGAGCACCTCGAAAAAAAACACCACCTGTCACTCCTCAGCAGAACCGGCGTAGCCTACCTAACTCACGAAGGGCCGGCCGGAGATGACATTAAAACCTGCGAACTGGACGATCTGAGGAGGCTCGCGGGAGCAGGGGTAATAAACAACGATACCCTGGTATTTGATAACCTGGTCAAAACCAAGGAAGATTTTGATACACGCTGGAGAAAACCACTGGCTGAAAGCTGGCACCGCAAATTTGTCTGATGGTCTATGGTCTGTGGCAACTGGTCGGAATAAGCAAACCAATTGTACCGGCATCTTGTTATACTAAACGGAAATAGTTTTGACCGTCCATCTTGTTGTCAAACACAGTCTACATGGTCAATCCATATTTCGTTTTAGTATACATTGCCATAGTTGAATCAACATGTTTGGAAAAGTAAAAAAAATGCTCGGCATAGAGGGTGTCAAACTCGAACTGCTCATCCCCGAGAAGGTGGACCGCGACCTGGGTCTTGTCACCGGATTTGTAAAGCTGACATCGCTGAGCGATGACAATGTAATCGAAGCCATACGGCTCCGTATGATAGAAAAATACACCCGTGGCAGGAAAGACAGCAAACTAATCAATGAATACCAAATGGGTGAGCTGTTACTCAATGAAAAGATCAGAATATCCAAAAATGACATTATTGAGATTCCGTTTACCTTGGATTTTGTTTTTGTAAAATCAGAAATGGACAAGATGCAGGAAAGCAATATAGTGTCAAGAGGCATCGTCGCCCTGGCCAAAAAGCTGAAGGGTGTGCAGTCAGAATTTACGGTCAGAGCCGAGGCAACGGTAAAAGGTACCACTCTGCAGCCATTTGACGTAAAACCCATCCTGCTTACCCGATAACCCTATGAAACGCATCTATTATCTCTCCACGTGTGACACCTGCACCCGCATACTCCGTATGATAGATACGGAAGGTGTGGAGTTGGTCAATATCCGGGAGCAAAATATCAGCAAGGAGGACCTTCAGTACATGAGGAAGAAGACAGGAAGCTATGAGGCCCTGTTTAACAAAAGGGCACAAAAACTGCGTGAGATGGCCCCAAACAAAAAACCTGCCACGGACCTTGATTATAAGAAACTCATACTTAAGGACTACACATTTTTAAAGCGTCCGGCTGCCATCCTCGACGGACAGGTAATAGCAGGCAATGACGACAAGGCTGTGGCTACTCTGGTGAGGCTGCTGCCCAAAAACACCTGAGTGTGCGGTCAGTTGCACTGGAGTCTCAATGCCGGCGTAGTGATCGTATTGGACTTGTTTTCGGCTCTGTCTGTAATAAATACTTCCAGGGCAAGGTCGTTGTATGGAAACTCATCCGACACCTCGCAGGGGAAAATACCGGAAGGCTCCGGGTAGATGCAGCAGGTGCTGAAAAGCTTTATGGAGATGGTGCCGGATATACCATTTCCGGTGCCTTCGACAGGTACAAAGGGCGCCTTAAACTCTCTGAAGGTCTGGTTGGTCCTTTTGTCTTTGATAAAAATGTTTTTTTGGGTCCCCTGGCCGGGAGTGCCAAAGTCTCCGTCACCATCGGTGAAATACAGAACCAGGAAAACCGAATCTTCCGAAAAAACACCTTGCCTCATGGTGTCTTTGGAAAAACTCCTGAATTCGAGTGTGGGCACGTCTGAATATTCGGGAGGCCTGACACAGGAGGCCACAAATAAACCCGCAAAAAACAGGAAAACGTTTCTCATCCTGTGATGAGTCCATAATTCCGAATTTGGTGTAATTTGCATCCTCAATTTGTATTTTTATGGCATCCGCCTTTGAAGCAGAAAGACAAGAACTGATTTCGACCCTGAAGACTATCCGGGCCGGGGGCTCCGGGCATACGGACGATTATCTGCTCCGACTTTTTGCTTTCCAATACAAATATAACAATATTTACCGGGAGTATTGTTGTGCCCTGAAAATTAATGCAAAGGCAATCACAAGGCCCGGGCTGATCCCTCCCCTGCCTATCTCGGCCTTCAGGCATCACCGGGTAGTCACGGGACAGTTTGAGGAGGAGTGTGTGTTTAGGAGCAGTGGCACGACATCACAGCAAAGGTCGCAACACCACGTACGCTCTGTGGAGCATTACCTGGAAAATGCCTCGGCAATATGGGCCTCCGTTTTTAGCCCTCCGGAAAACACCTGTTTTCTGGCCCTTTTGCCGGGGTATCTCGAGCGGCAGGACTCCTCTCTGGTATGTATGGTTGCACATTTTATCGGCAGATCGGCTTACAGGCAAAGCGGTTTTTTCCTGTACGACCATACAGGGCTGGCCCGGCAGCTCGAAAAAAACAAAATGGAAAATGTGCCCACGGTTCTCTTTGGCGTGTCATTTGCTCTGGCTGACTTTGCAGAAAACCATAGCATAGCCTTTCCGGACCTGACGATCATAGAAACCGGCGGCATGAAGGGCAGTAAAAAGGAACTCTCCCGGGAGGCCTTGCAAAAGTTACTTTCGGCATCTTTTGGGGTTAAAAAAGTGTATTCGGAATACGGCATGACGGAACTGCTCTCACAGGCCTACACGTCGGGCGGCCAATACTTCCATGAAAATGCGGTGCTGCAGGTAAGGACCTACCAGGTATCGGATCCGCTGACTCCCGAAAAGGCAGGTAAACCTGGTATGCTGGCCGTCACAGATCTGGCCAATATAGATTCGTGTGCGTTCCTGCTCACTGAAGACCTCGGCGTAAGGTTGTCAGATGGTATGTTTTCTGTATTGGGCCGCCTGGACGATGCCGGGTTAAGAGGCTGCAACCTCCTGCTGGAAGAGGTGGTGTAATGAAGACCATTTTTTCTACCCTTTTGCAGGCCTCCTGAGATATAACCAGATAATAATGGCCGGATAAGGTAAAAACATAACAAACTTTATAAATCCCGGCGTCTGTTCCTCTGTAAGAAGGTCATTAAGCATATCCCCCACTATTACCCCTGCAAAAATAGCAACTGCTATCCATGGCCAGTGGCGGAGTGATTCAAATGTTTGTCTAAAGGAATAATACCACAGAAACAAATGGACCAGCCATATAGCCAAAACCAAAATGATGTTGTTCACTCCATCATTTTTTTCAGTTCATGAAGCTTAAGCATACACTCTATGGGCGTCATGGTGTTTATGTCGAGGGTTTTGACGGCATCCTTCAGCTGTCCTGCTACCGGGTCTGAGGTCTCAAAAAGGCTCAGCTGGAAATTGTTGGGCAGGATGTTTTCTGTCCTGGGCTTGCCTTTACCTGATACTTCCGGTCCTCCTTCTATGGTTTTAGTCTCAAGGTCCTGAAGAATCTCCATCGCCCGGGTGATAATATCCCTGGGCATGCCGGCCATAGCTGCCACATGGATACCAAAACTATGCTCGCAGCCGCCCTCCACCAGTTTACGCAGGAAAAGTACTTTATTGCCTATCTCCCTGGTAGAAACGTTATAATTTTTGATTCTGGGGTATTTTTCAGCCAGTTCGTTGAGTTCGTGGTAGTGGGTAGCAAAGAGGGTCTTGGGCCGCACCTTGCCATTGTGGAGGTACTCTGCCAGCGACCAGGCTATGGATATGCCGTCGTAGGTCGATGTGCCGCGTCCTATCTCGTCGAGCAGGATCAGGCTGCGGGTGGAGATGTTGTTCATAATGGAGGCGGTCTCATTCATTTCCAGCATGAAGGTAGACTCCCCGGATGATATATTGTCGCTGGCCCCCACCCTTGTAAATACCTTATCCACGATGCCTATCCTGGCCTTTCCTGCCGGCACGTAGGAGCCCATCTGGGCCATCAGCACGATGAGGGCTGTCTGACGCAGTACGGCCGATTTTCCGGACATGTTTGGGCCGGTGATCATCATGATCTGGCTATCGTCATTATCGAGGCGTATGTCGTTGGGTACGTAGTCCTGGCCGGGAGGCATCTGCTGCTCTATGACCGGATGGCGGGCGTCCGTGAGGTCAAGGGTCAGGCTTTCGTCCACGTCAGGACGGCAGTAGTGATGCTTCAGGGCCACATTAGCCAGAGAAAGGACGCAGTCGAGAACAGCCAGGCTGCGGGCATTCTGCATGATGGCGTCTATATAGCCGGCAGCAGTCACCACCAGCTCCTGAAACAACTTTTCCTCAAGGGCAGCTATTTTTTCTTCGGCTGTCAGGATCTTTTCCTCCAGCACCTTGAGGTCTTCGGATATATATCTCTCGGCATTGGCCAGTGTCTGCTTGCGTATCCAGGTGGCCGGTATTTTTTCGTGGTCTTTGTACTTATTGGTCACCTCAAGGTAGTAGCCAAAAACATTGTTGAATCCCACTTTAAGGCTGGATATTCCGGTGGCTTCTGCTTCCCGGGTCTGGATGTCAAGCAGAAGTTCCTTGCTGTTGCGTATGACGTGCCGCAGGTCGTCGAGCTCCGGGTGGCAGCCTGTCCTGATCACATTGCCTTTGGCCAGTACGGCGGGGGGATCATCGGTTAGGGTACCTGCTATCTCCTCCCGGAGCTTTTGGCAGAGGTTGATTCTTTCGGCAAGCATAGCCAGGCCTTCGTGACCCGATGACTTCAGGATCATCATTATGTCAGGGAGCAATTCCAGTGACCTTTTAAGCTGCAGCAGCTCGCGGGGAGAAATTTTTTCCATGGCCAGGCGGGATGCTATGCGTTCGATGTCGCCGGTCTGGCGTAGCAGTCCGGCCATGGATTCACCATCGAAATAGTGCTCCACAAAATAACTGACCATATCCAGCCGGGTTCTGATCTTCTCTATCGATAGCAGGGGCAGGAGGATCCAGTTTTTCAGCAGCCTTGCCCCCATGGGTGTCACGGTCCGGTCCAGCACCTTCAAGAGTGAGCTGCCCCCTTCATGCGTGCTTCTGATCAGCTCAAGATTGCGTATGGTGAATCGGTCCAGCCACACATAGTGCTCTGACTGTATACGGGTGATCGATGAGATGTGGGCCGTCTTATCGCTGCGTATTGTGTTGAGATAATGCAGGATGGCTCCTGCTGCCACCTGTGCCAGGGAAAGTTCCTCAATGCCAAAACCTTTCAGATTGGATACCGAAAATCTGTCCAGCAATTTTTCCCGGGTATAGTCCGGCATAAACACCCACTCTTCCAGTCCGTAGAAATAGTACCGGTCACCATAGGTTTTGGTAAACTCCTTTGAGTAACCTTTTGAAAAAATTATCTCAGCAGGGCTGAATCCATCTATGAGTTTTTCGACAGTGGCGGCGTTGCCTTCTGAAACAAGGAAATCACCCGTGGAAATATCCAGGAATGCCACGCCGTATTCGTTTTTGGGCGTAAAATGGATCGCTGCCAGGAAATTATTGGCTTTGCGGTCCAGGATGGTTTCATCTACTGTCACGCCCGGTGTGACCACATCAGTAATGCCGCGGTCCACGATCTTTTTTTCCTTACTGGGTTTTTCGAGTTGCTCACAGATGGCCACCCTGTATCCGGCCCTCACCAGTTTGGGCAGGTACACGTCAAGTGAATGGAACGGGAAGCCTGCCAGCTCTATGTCTGCACCTCCATTATTCCTTTTGGTAAGTACAATACCCAGGATGTCAGCCACCCTGACAGCGTCATCGGCAAATGTCTCATAAAAGTCACCCACCCGATACAACAGGATGGCATCGGGGTATTTGGCTTTCAGCTTAAAATACTGGGCCATGAGCGGGGTGATCTTACCCGCATCCTCTCCGGCTGCCGTTACGGTCTTCCTGGCCAATATTTAATGTTTTTGATAAATGTCCAAAACACAAAAGTAACCAAACAAGGCAAATATTTTAGTTTACTTATTCCGAAAGGTCTATAAAAACTGTTGTTATCAGCCTTTCCTCCGGAATGACCACGTGATAAAAGCCCTTGCCACGGTTTCACCGGCCTGGTCAGTGCCTGCTGATTCCATCGTCAGCGTGCCTGTGCTGCCGGCAACAGACAGTCCGTCTAACAGTCTTTCGAGTTCTTCGCCCTGGCGGCAGGAAAAAGTGACCATGCCGACGGCTTTTTTTGTATATTCCATTCGAAATTCCGTCACCAGCATGGAGTGTGCCGGCCTTCCGGCCAGATGCATCTGACAGAGTGCCCCGGTGGACAGCTCAGCCGCCCCACCCAAAGCTGCAAAATATATGGACCTGAACGGATTTTGTGTCCTCCATCCGTACGGGATGGTGACCTTGCAGGTGTGCCCGTCCAGTTCCTGCACTCTGACGCCCCAAAACACCACGGAAGGAAGCCTGCTGAGCATACCGAGGCTGAATTTCAGGGGGCTCAAGACATTTTTGGCGTAAGCCAGTGACTCCTTTCTCATTTATTTTTCATTTTTTCGGGGCTGCCACGCCGTTTCAGGCAATTCCCTCGTATGGGAGATATACCTTGCCAGGACAAAAAAGTAGTCTGAGAGCCTGTTGAGATACACGATAATCCTTGGCTCCACACCGGCATCATGGTGTAGTGACACCACCCTTCTCTCCGCCCTGCGGCATACGGTGCGGCAGACATGTGCCAGAGTGACTGCATTGTCACCAGCCGGCAAAATAAAGTTACGCAGAGGCTCAAGCAGCTGGTCCATGGTGTCCATGGCATTTTCCAGGGTCTGTACATCTTCTTCCCTGAGATCAGGGGGTATGATCCGTTTGGCCGGATCCGCAGCAAGGCTGGCTCCGATGTCAAACAATCTCTTCTGGACCTCATGAAGGAAGTAGTTTTGGGTCGCTTCGTGAAATGATGCATTCAGCAGGCCAATAAATGAATTGAGTTCATCCACTGTGCCGTAGGCTTCTATGCGTATGTCGTCCTTGGAGACCCTCTTACCGCCGAACAGTGAGGTGGTGCCTTCGTCTCCTGTTTTGGTGTATATTTTCATGTATAATGGATTCCGGTATGATTACCGGGCAAAATTATATTATTTTAGCGATTAATTAAGACAGTAATGATGGCGGATGCCAGCAGTTTTGGCAGATAACTAACTACCAAATGCTGTTTCTCACCATCCGGTACAATATCTGGCGAACAAACAACTCTGCCATCGGCAGCTAAAGTCAGATTTGTTTTTTTCGCACTAAAGTGCACTATAAAGCACTTATTTGCTGTCAATCATTAGTAAAAGATAATATTTCTAAATAATAGTGCATTTTAATGCTCTTTTTATAGTATTTTGTTAAATAAAATTGCAGAAACCTTTTAGGAGCTGAAGCTGAATGGTAATTTTTGGATAGTAACAGTTAGCCTTACGGCGAATGGATGGCTGAAATTCAGAAAAGAAAGTGTCCGTGAGAATGCTGAAACTCAACACACAGTGTATAAAACCAATCTACTTTAGCATAAGCCGACATTTTATGGGGGTTATTAAACAATTTTTCATTTAGTTTGTGGTTGGTATTGGCCAATAATTATTTTTTCAAAAATAAAGATCATCATGGGCACCAGAAAAATGAGTTTGGATTCTTTATGTGTCAGGGAATTTGAAGACAACAGGACCACACGTCCGCACCAGTTGCCTATTTATGCAACCTCCTCCTTTGAATTTGATTCTATGGAGGAAGGCATCGAGATCTTCACCGGCAAAAAAACCGGTCATGTGTACGGCAGATACGGCAATCCGACCATAGACACCGTAAGTACCAAGCTGGCAGAAATGGAAGCATTTGGTACGGGATTGAAGGCGTATGGCTACCTTACGAGTTCCGGCATGTCAGCTATCTCCACGGTCGTACTTTCACTGCTCAAATCAGGAGATACTATCCTGACGCAAAATGATCTGTATGGCGGCACGACAGAGCTCATGCTCAAGGTATTGTCCCAAAGCGGCATCAGGACCGTCAGCGTGGACCTCAACGAAACGGATGCCGTCGAACAGCTCCTGCAAAACGACCGCAGTATCAGAATGCTGTATTTTGAAACCCCCGCCAATCCGACCATGCGGTGTGTGGACATCAGGCAAATGGCCCGGCTGGGTAAAAAATACGGCGTATTTACCTGTGCAGACAATACTTTTTGCACACCCATTCTGCAACAACCCCTGGCTCTTGGTGCTGATTTTGTCATCCATTCCACTACGAAATACCTCAACGGCCACGGCAATTCAATAGCCGGTGTCATCATAGGGCACGACGAAAATTATCGTAAGAAGATATGGACCACCCTCAAGCTGCTGGGCACTACATGCAACCCATGGGATGCCTGGTTAATTAACAATGGTTTGAAAACACTTGCCCTGCGTATGCACAAGCACTGCGAAAACGCCATGGCCGTCGCCACCTATCTCGCAGGTCATCCGAGGGTCCGTAAGGTCAACTACAACGGCCTTAGAACCCACGAATACCATGAACTTGCGGCATCACAGATGAAGGGTTACGGGGGCATGCTCAGTTTTGAGGTAGACGGAGACCTTGCCACTACGCTGGGCGTCATGAACCGCATGGAATTCTGCACCCTGGCCCCTACCCTCGGAGATGTAGACACCCTGGCACTGCACCCTGCCACCAGCTCACACCTCAATGTAGACAAGGCACAGAGAGAAAGGTCAGGAATTACAGACGGCCTCATCCGACTGTCTGTGGGTATCGAGGACAGCAGCGACATAATAGCGGACCTGAGACAGGCCCTGGAATCCCACTAACCACTTATAATCAAATGCACCATGCAAAAACCAATCGTAAAAAGATCCCGCATTGAGATAGAAATAGGGCTCAATGCCGATAAACACCCCGAATCCATCATCTGGCAAACCAGCGATGACCCGCAGGGCAAAGGTGGGCAGGAATGCAAAGCCATGTTGCTTTCTCTGTTTGACAAAGAACACCTCGACACGCTCAAGATAGACTTGTGGACGACGGAAATGCAGGTAGCGGAGATGGACAGGTTGATGTTCCACACGCTGAGATCACTGGCAGACACCTACTTCAGAGCCACCAACAACATAGATATGGCCAATGATATGCAGTCTTTTGTGGATTATTTTGGCAAAAAGACCGGAATTATTCCGCCCGAAGAGAAATAACCACCCATAAATATCTAAGTTTTACTATTCCGGATTAAAAGAGCCGGCTATTAACCGAAAGTACCCCCACCTTCCAAACAGGTCTTGGTGTGATAAACCAAAGTATAGAGATTTTTGTTATATGAAAATGACTTTAAACAAAAAATGACACCATGATTAACCCCGAATTGATAGAAATAGAATCAAACCCCGAGAGACTGGGTGAGTACATTTATATGGGCATGGGACTCATCAATGGCCACCGGTGCTGCCTTTCCGTAGCCTATAAAATGAATTATGCCATAAAAAAAGCAAACCAGTTTGTCGAGGCATCAAATAATGCCATCACTTTTGACAAAATAAACAAGGTCAAAGTAGGACAACTGAAGGCAGAACGCGAATTCCAGATGAATTGACTCTTGCTTGTAACAAGTTATTTAAAAATACTTTTACATAGTCAATTTATTTTTAATATTTTTTACATATTATTTTTTTTTAAAATATAATTATTTACATTTGCACGGACGAAATCAGCCAATTAACCAATCTGTGTTTGCCATGTGCAATATTGTAACCAAAAGATTTATAGACTGTATAGAAAAACTAAGGGAGACGACAGGAATAAAATCCAATCGGCAATTTGCCATCAGCCTGGATTACCTTCCACAGAATTTCAATGACATCATGAGGTCAAAGCGGGATGTGACCATTGACCTGATCAAAAAAGCTGCAGAAATATTTAAAATTAATCCTACCTACATCTTTACCGGCGAAGGCAGTATGTTAATGGATGGTGAAGAGGCCGGACATGCCGCAGTACACGAACACCATAAGTCATTTGAACGTATTGTTTATGTGCCAACCGCTGTACATGCCGGATATGTGGAGCAATTCAGGGACCCTGTTTTCCTGGAGGACCTTGTAAGTTTTTCCCTTCCGGATTACAAGTTTCAGCACGGTCAGTTCAGGTGTTTTGACATAGCAGGTGACAGTATGGAACCATCTCTTTTTGCAGGGGACAAAGTCGTGTGTTCGCAGGTGGACGGCAACAACCTGTACAGTGCCATCCGCAACAACCACGTGTACGTCGTGGTCACCGACAATGCTCTCGTAATCAAACGTGTGATCAACAGAATCCGTGAGCGGAAAACCATAGAGCTTATTTCGGACAATACCTATTATGAGCCTTTTGAGATTCCGGCCGAAGACATAAGGGAAGTCTGGCACGTACAGGTTAAGATATCACCGTACCTGCACTCTCCAAACAATCTCCGCAATGCATTCCATGAAGAAATGGATGAGATGAAATCCACCATTGAACACCAATCAAAATCTATCCAGATGCTCAACCAGACCCTGGAAAAACTCCTCAGACAAAACCGTGCCGTGGTCTGACCAACTGCTTCATTTCATATTCCCATAAAATAAAAACCCCTCAAACAAGGGGTTTTTTATTTCAATATCTCAAAAAATTTACTTTTCACTCCAGCTGTCCGGAAAGCCGATTCAGCACCAGTCGTTTATTGCCGGACTTGTCTGACCATTCCAGTTTATTCTGTCCGACCCATCTGTATTTCTGGCCATCGTCGGAAATATATTCGCTGGAATTGCCTTTGGCATTATAGTACTTATACCATCGGGAGTCGTCCTGAAGTCTGGCTTTGAGACCGTCCCTAGTATCTACTATGTAAACCTTTCGTCCCAGGCCTTCGGCCATCCACGTGCCTTCAAGGTCCAGGTAGCCGTCATGTCCGCCATCAGGATCTCCGTAGTCATTGTCTCTGCCGGTATCATCTTCCGGTTCAAAGTACCGGTCATCGTCACGGCCAAAATCATGACTGACATCACGGTCAGAGGTGCGACCGGGTCGCCATCCCGTCCTTCCATGCTCATACCGGTCATGCCTGTATTCCCAGGGAATGAGCGTTATCCTTGTCCGTCTGTTTGCTGAGCTGAAAACCACTCTGTCGCGGCTGACTCTGATGATTCTGTCACCGTTACCACAAAAGAATTCGTCTCTGCCAGCGTACTGAAACTTTACCCACTTATTGCGGTAAAATAAACCCCTGACTTTAATACCTCCGCGGTCTGACCCTATTCTGATCATTCTGTCGAGGTAAGGGCTATACCACCTCCCGGAGATATCGTGATGCCTTTGGGCTGCAGCCCAATTCTGCGAAAGCAGTAAAACCCCGATAACCCATAATAACCTTTTCATTTTCCATAAATTATTTGGTCCTATATCGTAAAAACGATACCGGGTACTTAAAAGCTGTTAAGATTCATATAATGTCCGGTTAAATTTCGTCAAATAAACCTTATCTTTGGTATCAAAATCAAAACATGAAATACCCAATTTTCTTACTCCCGGGCCTCCTGGCTATTTGTCTACTGTCGTGCTCAAAGCCCACAGGCAACAGCGGTAATTCCTTTACCTTCAGGGTAGATATCCCCGACAGTCTGGCTGCGGGAGTCAGTGATGGACGCCTAATTCTGATGTTATCAACCAATCCCGCTAAAGAGCCGCGATTTGAGATTACCGACGGCCCCGATACGCAGCAGGCCTTTGGCAAAAATGTCGAAAACTGGCAAAAGGGCCAAAAGATAGAGTTTACCGGCGAGGAATTCGGGTATCCGGTCACATCCATGTATAACCTCAAACCCGGTGAGTACTATGTACAGGCCTTGCTGCACAAGTACGAAACATTTAAACTGTCAACCGGCCATACCGTCAAACTGCCAATGGACCGTGGTGAGGGCCAGCAGTGGAACCAGGCTCCCGGCAACCTGTACAGCACCCCGGTAAAAATCGAGGTCAAAAACGGCGGCAGCTATACTGTAAGCCTGGACCGAAAAATACCGCCCATACCAGAGCCAAAAGACACCGAATGGATCAAACACATAAAAATGCGGAGCAAACTGCTCTCGGATTTTTGGGGCAGGGACATCTATCTGGGTGCCCACGTACTCCTGCCAATGGGCTGGTCAGACCACCCGAATGTAAAATACCCGCTCGCCGTCTTTCACGGACACTTTCCGTCTGATTTCGGTGGGTTCAGGACCACGCCACCAGACACGACCATACCTTGCGAATACTCGAGCCGCTTTAAGCTTGACTGCTATAACCGCATACAGGAACAGGAAGCGTACGATTTTTACAAAATCTGGTCAGGCCCGGGATTTCCGAGGGTTATAGCCATTGAGATCCAGCACCCTACCCCGTATTACGACGACTCCTACGCAGTCAATTCCGCCTGTCAGGGACCATACGGTGATGCCATCACCTACGAACTGATTCCCTATATCGAAAAGACCTTCCGCGGCATCGGAAAAGGCTGGGCACGTTTTCTTTACGGAGGTTCTACCGGCGGATGGGAGTCACTGGCTGCTCAGGTATTGTATCCGGATGAGTACAACGGTTGTTTTGCGGCATGTCCCGATCCCATTGATTTCAGGGCCTATACGGTGGTCGACATTTACAAGGATAAAAATGCCTATTTTCTGGATAGTAAATTTAAGAAGACCCCGAGGCCCGGCCAGCGTGACTATCTCGGTCATGTCAGTGCCACTCTGCAGGAGGTCAATTACCGCGAGCTCATGCTCGGAGATAAAAGCCGCTCGGGGCAGCAGTGGGACATATGGGAAGCCACCTATTCGCCGATGGACAAGGACGGTTACCC
Source organism: Bacteroidota bacterium (assembly GCA_019136675.1). GTDB lineage: Bacteria > Bacteroidota > Bacteroidia > Chitinophagales > Saprospiraceae > OLB9. Next base: position 13,021 of record JAGVTV010000205.1, on the reverse strand, counting down.
CAAGAGGCTGTGGGACAAGGTCACCGGCGACATAGACACAACCGTTGCTGCTTACTGGCGTGAAAACTATGACCTTTCCTACATCATGAAGCGGGACTGGAAAACACTTGGACCAAAACTAAAAGGCAAGGTGAGGTTGTATTGCGGTGATATGGACAACTATTACCTGAACAACGCCGTATACTTCACAGAAGAATTTCTGAAGAGCACGACCGACCCTCATTACGACGGAGAAGTGGATTACGGTGACCGGGCGGAACATTGCTGGAACGGCGACCACACGCAGCCAAACGCCATATCCAGGTTAAGATACCACCGGATGTTTATACCCAAATGGACCCGCGAAATGGCCAAAACAGCTCCACCGGGGACAGACCTGACGAGCTGGAGGTACTAGCCTGTAGAGGAATTTTGCAGTGTTTGTACTGATTATGCTGCCTTTAGGCGAAAGTTGGTACTTGTTAGCCCTGTCTGTACAACAATTATCTCGGCAAAAGCATTTATACTAAACGGAAATAGATTTTACCGTCCATCTTGTTGTCAAAAAGCCAAATATCATCGTTGGAAAGCCTTGACGAAGTACCCACTCCGCCTGTGTTTTCCGCCTTGATATTAGCCTTTTTGTCGATACAATCTAAATGGTCAATCCATATTTCGTTTAGTATATTTGGTTGGTAATTTACGAGACCTGCACCTATGTCCATACTTTCAAAAACGATGTGTCGAAAATACTCTGCTTCCGGGCACAGCAGCCTGGACGGTAGGTATCGGATCACCATCTATGATGCGATGGATGACATGGAGGAAGACTGGGCCTTGGTTGCGGAAGGAAAAGACATTTTTTTCAGTCCCGAATTCCTGCGGGTTGTCGAAAAATTTCCTGCCTCCGGCATCAAACCTTTTTACGGCATAGTGTATGACGAAGACAGGCCGGCCGGCATCCTGTACTTTCAGTCCAGATATGTGAGGCTGGCAGAAAACCTGCGGAATCCCGGTGATGAAGAGCAGGGAATCTTCAGGGGCATCAGCTCCCTGATGCGAAAAGCCGTAGTGAGGTCTATCAATTTTGAAACGGTAGTCTGCGGCAACCTTATGGTAACAGGCAGGTACGGGTTTTGCTTTAATGACACTATAGCCCGTGACGAACAGTTTTACCTGGTGATCAAGTCCACTGAAGTAATCAACAAATATCTTACAGGCAAGGACATCAAACCGGGGCTCGTCCTGATCAAGGATTTTTTTGAAGAGGATGTACCTTCCGAAGGAGAATATCACAAGGGATTTACCAAATTCAGTGTACAGCCCAAGATGATTCTGGAAATGGACCCTTCGTGGCATACCTTTGACGACTACCTTGATGCCATGAAGTCTAAATATCGTGTCAGAGCCAGGAATGCCATTAAAAAATCAGCTGATATAACCCGGGTAATATTTGATGAAACAGACATTGCAAACCACAGGGAAACGATCCACAGTCTGTACAGAAATGTCTCGGACCAGGCCGATTTTAATGCCTTTATTCTTCATCAGAATTATTTCGAAAAAATAAGTGAGGCATTGGGTAAAAACATGAGGTTTACCACTTACTGGCGAAAAGGAAGAATGGTGGCCTTTTTTACCAGTATACGCAATTATGACATCCTTGACGCCCATTTTCTGGGCTATGAGCCTGCCGAAAATGCCGAGTGCCAGTTATATCTCAATATGCTGTACGACCTTGTCAGGGAGGCAATAGACATCAGAGCCACAAAGGTAGATTTATCCCGCACCGCTGTGGAAATCAAGTCTACGGTCGGAGCTGTGCCACATGAAATGTACCTGTATCTCCGGCATACTAATCCGCTGCTCAACAAAGCCGTGGAGACTGTCCTGAGTTTTGTTAAACCCACTGAGGAGTACGTCATAAGAAGCCCATTCAGGGAGGAAAAGGAAGATTAGAATTTCCCTGCAATAATAAAAAGCCTCACTGCCATTTCCAGACAATGAGGCCTTAAAGGGGAAATTGATATTTCTTCGGTTAATTTATACTAAACGGAAATAGATTTGACTTGTTATCTGATCCTGACCAGGGTACCGGTTTTTGTTTTGTCTCCGCAGCCAATCCTGTACATGAGCAGGCCGTAAGGCAGGTGGTCTCCGGCAACCCTGATGGTATTTGTACCCTTATTCATAACCGCCTCAGACCTGTGGACTTGCTGGCCGCTGCTGTTAAATAGCTCGAGGGTGCAAGAGGAAGGACCCGGTACATTCACCTCAAAGTTGACCTCGTCGCTAAACGGGTTTGGAGCTATGGTAACAAAATCTGCCAATGACCCTGCCATCCGTGACTCTGTAATATCCGGCAATATTGATCCCGGATCTACAGAAATATTTCCCTTTTTGACCGCAATAAAAAATACGGCGGGATCTGGCTTGGGTATGGAATCAAGGGTCACGGTCAGCGGCAGAGGCTGTGTCAGCACGTCTTCAGGTTTGTTGTATGTGGCTTTGCTGTCAAGCACATACCAGCTGTGACTGCCCGGTAGTGACTGAGCCTGTCCGGTGACAAAAGCCATAAGCAGGTTTTGATCTTCAATATCTACCTTGCCATCCTCGTTGATATCCGAAGCTAGATACTGGTGGAAGGAAGAGAAAGTCACCTCTCCCAGCAGGAATTTGGTGAGCAGCTCCACATCCTTGTTGTCAATGAATCTGTGCGGGTCATCTGTGTAACCAGCCGTAATCCTCACCTTTTTGTCTTTTACCGTAAGACTGTCGATCCTGAAATTTCCGGTACTGTCTGTCACTGCCGTACGCTGCACATATGTGACGGTTGAGTCCTTGTGCTCCGTTATTTTTTTGACGAGGATATACCTGTACATCTTATATCCAGAGGCATTGATAAATGAATCCAACTGCAACTGCTCGGTGGTATCCCTTGTGATCTGATAGGTGACGATGGGATCTCCGTACCGCAGGGTGATCTCAGCTCCCTTGAGCGGTGTATCTGTCAGTGTCAGGACACGCCCCTTCACACGGTGTATCGAATCTACCGGAGGCGGTGGTGGCAACGGGTGACAATCGGGGATGTTGGCACCGTTGTTTTGAATAATCACTTCTACCAGGCAAAAGTTTTGGGCACCTTTGGTATCCGT
>JAGVTV010000205.1:0-9862 GCA_019136675.1 Bacteroidota bacterium | reverse complement strand
AGGGGACCATAGCCACAAGCGGACTTACTGCCCTTGTCAAGGTCCTTGGCCCAGATCTCCACCATGCCATCGTCAACCTTGCCGTCATGGTCGGTGTCCACACCCATCAGGGCTGTAGTGATGACACCCAGGCAATAAGGCACTGGTTTGGAGGCGTTGACCACAACCACATTGGTGGTACATGTTTTGGTCTTGTTGCAGCCGTATTTTACAGACCAGGTCACCTTAGTGGTGCCGATGGGATACGTGCCTGAGATATTATTGCCGTTGGATGTTGCATAAGGCGAATTGTTGGTCACCGTAAAATCCCCACCGCATACGGACGGATCGATGGAAAGTGGCGGTACGATCACCTGGGCATTTTTGCAGTTAAACGAATTGACCGTTATCTCCGCCGGACAAGTCACCTCAGGAGGAGTTTTGCTGATGATATATATCCACTGGACGTGGGTGTACATACCTGCTCCACTACCCTGGTTATAGCTGCACCAGTCCATGACCTTCCAGGTACGCATGATCTTTTTGCACTGGCTGTTGACTGTAAACGTCATATCAGAATACGATCTGCCCAGCATACTGCACTGACTTGGTGCCCAGGTAGGGTAATTGTAGGGAGGAGAAAGCTGGTTGGGGTTGGTATTGGGATTGCATCCTTCGAGTTCGAGGTCCTGTGGCCAGGTAATACCCTGCCCTCCGCTGCCGGTGGCTGTCACATAGATGGTCTGTGTGCACGAATGCCACTGCCAGTTATAATCTTCTACCATCCAGGTGCGGGTGATTGTGCCCGTATTGCAGCTGTTCAGGTAGTAATGCACTGTAGGTGCTCCGGCCGAATAAGTGTATGGTCCGTACGTGTATGTGGCATTGCCGTAAACCGACAGGTTCCAAAGCTCAGCCGTACAGGATACGGTTACATTGGGTGGGCAATGCAGCTGAAACGTCCAATTTGGATTGGCCTTGGCTTTCCCGGCAAAGACCACCACAAAATAAATCAGGAGCAGGGTCAGAGCCCTTGAAACGGGGGGTAAAGATGTTTTCATTCTTTTGAGACTTTTGCTTTAAATTTAGAACAATTTACATATTAAAACAAAAGTACATACATTTTAGATTGAATGTATGGTTTTTATGCAATTATTTTACAAATTTGGGTGTATTCCCTTAAAACTTATTATCTGATTATCTATAATTTATAAGTTATAAATATTTTTAATGTGTAGTAAAAATAGTTGTATGCCGGCCCATCTAATATCCGAAAGCCCGCATTCCAAACATGGGGAGAAGTGCCCATTTTTGGCTGCCTTTATCAGGTTGCAAAAACTTACATAATAGTTAAAGCCTTTCACGATAAGTGAAAAAACCGATCTATATGAATTTTTCGGATACAGCTAATTAAAATACCCCGATGCTTAGTTCCTCGATTTTCACCTGGTCACCACATAGTAGATCACATAGATCCAACCCAGGAATGCATGCAGGATGGCCCACAGCACGGATTTGTTTCTGGACCACGATGCAACCACGGCCAGCACTGAGCCCAGTCCGATGCCACCTGTCAGGGCATTGCCACCGAGATAGGTCACGTTGCTTTGGGCAAACACACCGACAGGCAGGAAAATCATTGCAATAAGACCAACGGCCATGACGCCGGTTATTTTGACATGTTGGATTTTTGATAAGTTCATTTTTCAGGATTATGAATAAATTAATACTATGCAAGTGGTTACCTCTTACTTTACAAAAGTAGCAATAATCCGTATAAAAAACAAACTTAAATATATGGAAGGCTGCCTGAAGGTTTACCTGAACTCCAAAGTCTGTAGTGACCCATCAGACCAGTGAAAAAAGAGTCCACTAGCACCCCATGCTAGTACGCTACCAGGCTGCGCTACGTCCCGAGTCGCACAAAAGTAAGATTAATTTATAATTTCCAACCACATGTGGTCAAATTTTCAGAATTTTGCATCTTTCAGGAATCAGGCATCATATCGGCCATCGTCCCTGCAAAAAGTAACCCTTTAACACAAAATTTAAATTTTACATATTAAAAATATATTAAATATATTTCCTTCTTGTATCCTGGACAAGCCAAGGGTTTGGGTATCAGCTTTCCTGATATTGGGTTTGTCGGTTTTGCTATTTAGCAGTGATCCGGAATGGGATAAATCTTATCCTCCGGTATCCGGAAATACAGTAACTGTTTTCCTGATAGACGGGTTGTCCGGCAGCCTGTTTGAGAGCGAAATGAAAGCTGGCAGACTACCTGTACTCCGATCTATGATGGCGACCGGTACTTATGTCAAAAATGGAATCTGTAGTTTTCCTACCATGACCGGTTACGGATATTATCCTTTTATCACCGGCAAGGACGCCACTGAAAGCGGCATCCTTGGTTTGAGGTGGTTTGACAGGTCCAGGCAAGGTGGCAATTTCAGGAATTATGTAGGACGTACCAATCTCAATATGAACGACGACATCACGGATACCATTCGGAATGTTTTTGAGATGTCACAGCCACATTATACCGCATCCATCAACACATTTATGAATAAGGGGGTGGCCCACAATATAAAAACAGGGTGGTCGCACACTACGGCAAAATACGAAGGACGCGGTATATTCCGGTGGCTGCGGGCCGTACCTGTATTGGGAAGGTATATGGCCCCTGACCACTTCGAGCACGAAACCAATGCCATGGACCTGGCTCTTCGGCAGCTCGCCAAAAATCCGAGGGTTCATTGGGTTACCTTTCCCTCTCCTGACGCGGCCAATCATGTTTTTGGTACCACCGCTATGTATACAGGATTGCTCCATCATATTGATTCGCTTATAGGCGTATACATATCTGAGACAAGGAGGCTGGGCCAACAGCAAACCAGGATGATAGCTGTCGTGTCGGACCACGGCATCAGTGACGTGGACGACAACCTGGACTTTAGCAAGTGGCTGGCAGCAGAGACTGGGCTACTCACCGAACGAGGCAAATCCGTACACATTCTGTCCCCGGAGCTGGATGCACCCCTGAGCGACTATGACGGATTTGACGGTTTTTTTGTAATCAACGGCAACCTGGCGGGCTACCTGTACATGAAGGATCCTCTTCAACCTAGCCACACAGCCTGGAGACATAACCTGCCACCTGAACTGCTGGAGGCATATCCTACAGCCCGTGGAACCATCAACCTGCCGGAGGTTCTGTCAAAAAACCCTAAACTTGAGCTTGTAATCAGCAGGGGTAAAAGTGGCAGGATCAGCATCCGCAACGGTCCGGAAAACCTGGCAGAAATAGACATGGATGCGGCAGGCAGGATATTGTATCATCCTGTGTGCGGCAATCCGCTGTTGTATCCTGAAACTGTTCACGACACCTTCCTTTCCAAATCAGAGTGGCTCGACAAGACACTGGACAGCGAGTTTCCGTATGCCATTGTGAGAATATGGCAGCTTATGAGCAAGCCCGGTATCGGTGACGTGGTTTTGACCAGCCGAAAAGGCGTGGACCTTGCCTATGACTATGAGATGTTTGTCGGCAATTACAAGGGAGGTCACGGTGGTCTCAGGAGGGAGATACTCTCTGTGCCGTTTATCTATTCCATACCCGGCGGTAAACCTGGTGTTTTAAACGGCATGACTAACGAACGCATGGGTGAGATCATCATCAGGCACTTAAATGAACGACCCGAATAACAAGCTGTTTGTCAGGCCTTTTTGGACAACCTACAATACGGTCACATCACCGGTCAAATGGATGACGCTGCCGTCTGCAAGTTCAACTTTTAAGATCCAGACATAGACACCTAAAGAAGCCTTTTTTCCTGCAATAGTACCGTCCCACATTTCCAGGTTTTCATCGGGACCTTTGGAAATGGCATGAAACACCCGGCTACCCGACCGGTCGAAAATATCAAGGCTGTGGATATAATGAACCACGCAGTTAGGTATAACTTTAAAAACAGAATTTTCCGGAGTACCTGAAGGTGAAAATACGTTTGAAGTAAAAACGGAATTGTCTTTATCCAACTCTATTCTAATCGCGGCACTGTCTGCACAATTGAATTTGTTTGACACCCTGACCCTGTACTCCGCCTGCACCACCGGACCAACCTGAGCAGCCGGGCAATCGACACAACTTAATCCTTCTGATGGTTGCCACAGATATGTCACGTCTATATCTCCCTTAACTTGCGGACCAATAATCAGGGGATCACACAAATCTGTCTGTACCATAGGGTCAAGAGTGACAGTAGGGGTAGGTTTTATCTTGATAGTCGCTGCTGCTGTATCGTAACAGGCACCGTTGCCGGAGACAACCTTGTAAATCCCCGAGAGGTGGTCTTCCTCCAAAGCAAAACCTAGTTGGGGAGTTCGTTGCAATGTTCCATCAGGAAGATGCCAGATATGGTCCACACCTGATTGGGTAGTCACGGCCTCTAGTCGTAAAGTATCCCGCTTACAATAGACGGTATCTCCGATGACAGAAGTTTGCACTTTGTGTTTGACCTCCACATCGAGGAAGGAGGTCCGACTGCAAAATCCATACGTAGCTATGGCTTCGTATGTGCCTGTACGCATGGGTGAAGCAAAATCGATCACAGGAGCCCCTGATTCTGAGCCAAAAGATTGGGGGCCTTTCCAGCTGATGGCACATTGAGGCTTCACGTCCGAATTCAGACGGATAGACTGACCCTCGCAGACCGGACTGTTGCTTTCGGCCCTGAGGTCAAGAAGATTATTCGGAGGATCAAGGACGATCGATGTATCTTTTAGTGAAACACTGCACCGGTCAGATACCGGCTTAAACCTGAACAGCTGATAATTTCCCGGGGAAAGCGAATCAATTGTAAAAGATCCGTCCTGCCCAATCTTCACCACCTTTATGTGTTCTTTCCAATCTGCTTTATTACGCAAGCTAACTTCATACATCTCTCCGGCTTCAAAATCCGGTGATGTGACCACGATCTTTCCGTCAGCTGCAAGTAAACAATCTGACGGTGGTATAACCTTCCAGGACACCCCTGTCAGTGGTCGTGTGGTAAAATAAAAATTGGATCTGTCACCGGGTGTGGACGAATCCGGGTCATCGGAAGCCACCATCTCAGGAAACCGTGGAGGCAGATTATGAAGATAGGCCCTGTTAAAGGCAGGGCCGTCCTGGGCATTGACGGAATGGACTTCGATGCTGATCTCCACCCTTTCCTTTGCCGGAATGAGAAGGTCCGAAACATAAAGTACATTGGTGCCAACTCCTGTCCCCGGGGCTATTGTGCCGGAAAATGTGCCGCTCACGGACTTTATCACGGTTCCTTCCGGGAATGTGTCTTTAAGCACGACTCCGGTCAGTGGGAGGAAAGAATTGTTGTCAAAACCCACAACAAACGTTTTGGTATCACCCGAGCAAAACATACCTTCAACAGGTGCCTTGTTAGTAAAGCTGAGAGAATAAGGACAGGAGCAAGCGTCACTCATTGCGAAGGCCGGCGAGTGCGTAAGAACAGGGTAAACAACACCTGTAACGGCCTCCAGATTGTAGAGCATGTTTTGCAGGGGGTCTGCCCCAGTGCCGGAGGCACCAAACCCGTACAATGCGGAGCGTGGATCAAAAGCAAGTCCGGAAATATAACTCAGTATACCGGTTTCAGCAGCACCCAATGAGGTCACCATACCAAAGCGTGGATGGTCCTCATCCAGGTTGATCCTGAGGAAGATGCCCTTTTCCTTGCCATCCGGCGAAGCTGCCTGAAAAGAATAGGCGGTAGCCGGGTCATTGGGGTCAAATGCAAAATCAAAAACAGGAACGTCAAGAGGGCCTGATTTTGAAGAAGCAACAGGATCCCAGCTCAGGGATACCCACTGCACAAGTTTGAATGGCCCTGTTACATCAAAAAAAAACATTTTGCCCTCAATATTATCGTAACAGGCATACAAACCGTCGGCGGTACAGTCGCCGGCAAAGGTCTGCAGCGGTCCGGAGGTTGGCATCTGCCCTATCCTCTCCACGGTGTTAAACTGGCTGAGCCTTACTATGGTGCCGGTAGATTGGTCCACGCCGTACAGGTAATTGTCCATTGGATTAAATCCAACTGCGTCAAAACTGCCCTTATATTTGGCTATCATACTCAGAAATGGTCCAGAAAACGGTATGGATACCTGACGGAAAACCGCCGTGGACATACTGTCACTTGCCACTATGAGAGGATTTCCATCACAGTCAAACCTCTTCTGTCCGGACAAGGATGTGACCAGGCTCAGAACTATAGCCGATAACTTAATAAAAACACCAACCCTGCTCATAGTGTAAATATATGAAATTTTTCAGAATTGGGATGGAGGAATGTGGAAAAACGGTGATTACGTGATCGGTATATTTATGCCCTATCCCCATTTAAAACTAAAACAATGCTCACCCCAGGTCAGGAAGGATATCTTTCTCTACGGGTCGATCGGCAAGATAGAACCATGTAGCCATGGCTGCTGAAACCAGGAGGTATGAGGTGACAACAATAGTGCCCCCCGGCAACAGGGAGTCTATGCCAAACCAGGTACCATCACCTGACACTATAAGCCATAATCCAAGGCAAAGCCTGACTCCTTCTGCCACAGGGCCGAGTAAACTGCCGTCCATGAGACTGGTATTGGCAAACACGCTGACAAAGATAAATACCCCATACAGGATAAGGTAAGTCGGCGTGATGGAAGAGATATTGTTAAACATAAACATCATGAGGGCCAGGGTCACGATGAGCTGGAAGGAAATGTAAACTTTAAACAGCCCCGAAGCCTCAGTATGGTACCTGGGACGATGGTACACGTCTGAAGTATACATCACGGGGTATTTTTCCGCTACATCGGTCGGCCTCCATCCTGTGGGCATAAACCATATGCGTAGCTTATCAATTACACTGCCGGTCCTCCAGGCGTCTTTGACCATCAGCCACATATGCTGGAAGTTGATGAGCCAGGGATTCCAGGTACGTACTGCCCGGGTGACTCCGTAGACCGGCGGCTCATCTGCCAGCTCCTCCTGGAAGGTGCCAAATAACTTGTCCCAGATGATAAAAACCTGGCTGTAGTTTTTGTCCATATACCGGGGATTGATGGAATGATGTACCCTGTGATGAGATGGTGTGACGATGATGTGCTCCAGGAATCCCATATGGCCGATAAGCTGAGTGTGGTACCAGAACTGGGCAAACAGTTGCAGTGGGGCCACCACCCCCACGACCTCCGGTGGGACACCCAGCAAAGCCATAGGTATAAACATAAAGGTAAACAGTGCAAAAATCTCAGAAACGGACTGCCTGAGGGCACATGCCAGATTGAACTCTTCGCTGGAATGGTGGATGATGTGACGGTTCCAAAACAGATTGATCTCGTGGCTCCACCTGTGAATCCAGTAGCCTGCAAAGTCGAGGCCGACGAAGGCGAGTACATATAGCATCCATTCTGACTTAGGATGAATAAGAGCCAGGTGCCTGTACAGCCAGTCATAGCTTACGATGATGACCACAAGGCCAAGCACGTCTTTGACCACATTAGTGATGCCTGAGCTGAGACTGGATACCGTATCAAAAAGGCGGTTTACCTCCCTGTGCCTGTAACGGCTTACTCCATATTCGATGGCAATGAGTATCAGGAAAAAAGGGATGGCATAATTCATCACAGCGGCGTACCCTTCCATGCTGTATCAGTGTTTAATAAGTCTGTGTCGGATGGCCCGGCCACCCTCCATAATGGTAAAGATATAAAATCCGGAATTAAGATTTTTGGTATCGATGTTATTTTTACCCGGAGAGAGCCAAAAAATTCCTTCTGACCTGCCTGCCAGGTCGTGTATCAGGAGCCTCCCTCCTTGGGTAGTGGTCAGCTCTACTTTATCTGTGAAGGGATTGGGGTAAATGCCTGAGATGGTGGTATTTTCATCGGTAGCCGTGGCGACCGGAAGTCTGTAACGCCGGAAGAAATTCCAGATTTCCACGCTGGCATTAAAATCCCGGCTCGTTGCCCCAGTAATAATTATGGCCCCCGGCCATGTATGAGCTCCTCCGAAGACCTTGTAATGCATAATCGTAGCATCGGCTGAGCAGTTAGTGTAGGTCCATTTTTCTGATGTCGTATTGTCAGCAGTATTGGTATTGGGTACTGCCACTACTACAGGGTCATCGTCGCAGCCGTTGTTGTCTCTCCAAAAGTTGAGTACGTCAGGTATCGGTGCTGAGATGGGGGCAGTCCCATTGTATGCTACTACCTGATCTGCCGTGCCGTGCACTTCCATGACCGGTACGGGTCTGCCCGGCTTGCATGTTGACAATTGAGATGGCACCATACTGCCGGTGACGGAGGCTATGGCGGTGATGCGGTCATTGAGCTCGCAGGCAAGCTTGTAGCTCATAAAACCACCGTTGGACATTCCACAGGCATACACACGATCCTTGTCTATGCCGTATTTGGTGTGCAATTCGTCGATGAGGGATGAGATAAAGGATACGTCCTTGGCTGTACTGCCGAAAGCCCAACCGACGTTCCAGGCACTGGAGATGCCATTTGGATAGCAGACCAGAAAACCGGCGGTGTCAGCGACAGCATTCATCCCGGAATACAGCTCCTGCTGGGCTGCATTGGAAGTGTACCCGTGCAGGTTAAAGACCAGTGGTGCTTTCTTAGAAGGGCTGTGTCCCGGGGGCAGGTGCAACCTGTAATCTCGGAGCAGGCCGTCATGCATCAGGGTGCCGGTGACAGTGGTTTGGCCGTTGAGGCCACCCAGGGTCAGGACAATCATAAAAATAAAGCACAGATATTTCATAAGATCCTATTTTTTAAAGATGGCTAAACAACTGGCTGGGTCTTTTGCTCACAGGATCACAAAAAATATATTACCATGTGAAATGCAACGGTAAAGATAATACGGTGTACTGAAAACAGGAAAGTTTCCATTCAAAATCAAATCAGCACCCAACAGAAAAAATGAACCTGTTACTAAAGCATAACGTCAGGCCTTATGCGAAAGGTCCAGGTTTATATAGGTATTGACGATGATGCCGTTGTTGTGCTGATAAATGTTCTTGCCATTGAGCTGACGTCCGAATTCGACGATCTGGTTCAGATAACCTCCCTCGATTCGAAACGTCTTATTGAATTTGTGACCAATTATGACTCCGATCCTGTTTTGATCAAAAACATTGGCATTGACATTTTTCCCAAAACCTATTAATACCTCGTCATAAGCTGCCAAGTAGGTCATTTTTTCGCTGCCTTCTGTTATTTTAAGTGGAACCTGGGCCCTGAGCATATATCTGATTCTGTTTGTCAATGGAAACTGGTCCTCCCTTTTAATATCTGCTGAAGAGTATTTTCCCACGAACCTCTGTTCAAGCATAAACCTGTGGGTAAGGTCGAAAATGCCTTCCTTGTGCGAAAGCTGCAACATCTCAAAGAGGCGGTGCTCCGTAAACTGCCTGCCAAGACTATTGATGGTAATCTCGCCGTAAGGATAGGTCTCAATCCAGCCGTACCCTACCCTTGTGAGCACTCTTGGATTAACCTGATAATTGATACCCGCCCGCAGCACACTCTGCTGCCACAAGGTGATGATATCATCCCGCCGCCACTGATACTCAGTATGGAGACCAAATTTTCCGCTGAGCTTGATGGTCCCTAATACATTATACCATCCTATAGACTCCTTAGTGGTGATCCTGTTATTTTGAGCCGAAAGGCAAACAGTTAAGAACAATCCAAGGAACAAATTAATAATAACTACTTTGGTTTTCATGATTAACCAGAATTTTGAAGCGAAGAATTAAAATTATTGATATCCTTTTATCAAACGAATTCAATATCCCCTGTGAAAACGTACAAGGTACAAATC
>JAGVTV010000228.1 GCA_019136675.1 Bacteroidota bacterium | reverse complement strand
GTATAAACTCCTGAATTTTCCGCCTTTGCGGGATAAATTGTAATCAGGGGCACAGTCGTGGTAACTTGTCCAAGCGGGGTGCTCCAGACGTAGTTTTCGGCTGCTGGGATTGCCGGGCACCTTACGGTAAGCGTGTCACCGCTGCATATAAATGAGGGTCCCTGGATAAGGGGAGTCTGTGGTATGAGGTTAAAACTGACGGAAGTGGTGACAGTCTCAGACGGGCAGTTGCCGTTGAATATGGTTAGTGTGTAATGGCCGTTTTTAGACAGGCTTAGACCTGTAACAAAAGGATTGCGGGATGTGGAAGCATATCCTTCAGGTCCGCTCCAGCTGTACGTCAGGCCTGCTGCATTTGGAAATACTGAAGGAAAAAACCTGATAGTGTCTGAAATTTCCATGCAAGCTCTTGCGTCATTGCTCAGAGCCGTTATTTCAGGTACATCAATGACTTCTACCCGTGTATTGGCATTGTTACTGCAGCCGGTAGGGGTCGTGATGGTCACGGAATAGTCGCCTGGAATACCTGGGATGACCGGATCGGATACCGACGGGATAGGACTATGCGGCCCTTCCCATTGGTAGGTCGCATTGGGTACAAAGGTGACCTGAAGTTTTACACTGTCTCCCATACAGACGGGACCGGAGTTTATAACCCCGATCTCAAGGCTGTTGTCTACAGCTACAAATTTAGGTGCTGAGACTTCAGATTTACAGTTTCCGCTGGAAGTGATGACCGTCCAAGAGCCTTGCAGGGCCGGGTTAGCATCCGGTATGATGAGGTTATTGTCCTGGGTAGTTGTAAACAGGATTCCGTCGCGGTACCATTCGTATTTTTCCACATTGGCAGACGAACCCGCAGACAGTGTAAAAATGGCTCCCTCACAGAGAATCTCAGGGCCGGTAACCACTGGTTTTGTCGGCCTTTCGAGGATGACGACCTTGGTCACTGCCGTATCGGATCTGCACATACCGTTTCCTATCGTAAGAAAATAGTCACCGGCATTTAGTTCAGAGGCATTAAGGATGACCTTTGGTGATTTTCCGGTTTCGTTGTAGCCAGCGGGCCCGGTCCAGTGGTAGGTGAAGTTGCTGTTGCTCACCGGAGTGCCCAGGATAATCTGACCCCCTTCGCACACTGACAGAAAAGCATCGTTTACCAATGCATCAGGTGTGGCCAGAACGGTAACTTTAAGCAGTGAAGAAGGATTGGAACTGCAGTCAGGACCTTTGGCTATCAGATAGTAAAAATGTACTCCAATATCCGGAGTAAGTATAATCTCAGGACTTTGACTGGTTCTCACGAGAACACCTGTCGGAAAAATGCCTTCATACCACTGGTAAGTGATATTGCCGCTGTATGCCGTGGAAGACAGGATGAGTTGCTGGTCCCTGCATATTTCCTTTTGGTTTGCGGTTAGCTCCGGCGTGGTCAGTGGTTTGATATTTACAGATACCGATCCTGTGGATACACAGCCATTGAATCCGGTGACAGTGAGTACATAGACGCCGTTGTAATTCTCATCAGCACTTGGAATAGCGGGATTTTCAGTAAAAAATTCTATGCCGTTTGGCCCTGTCCAGTGAAACGAATAAGTGCCGGGTACTGAGGCCATGGGCACATTGGCAAAAAGCTTCAGCGTATCATCGGTGCAAAGCCCTGATGTAAAATCCGGGTTTAGTTCCGGAGACTTGATCCTGACAGATGCTGTACATGAGTCCCTGTTTCCGGCTTCGTCTTCCACAATCAAACTTACAGACTGATCGGTATTGGCAAATGAACAATCAAATGACGCTGGAACTACTGTTGCTGACTTAATTCTGCAGTTGTCCGTTGAGCCTCCATCTATCAGCGATGCAAGTACCAATGCGGATTCCAGACCCGAAGGATGCAGGGTGACCACCGAATTTTTGCATTTTACTTTTGGATTTTCCACATCCTTTACCCTGACATTAAACTGGCATGTACCGCTGTTTCCTGAGCCATCAAGCGTCCTGACAGAAACTTTGTTTGTTCCTGCATTAAGAATAAGGTCAAACTGACTGACGTCGCCCGGAATAATGGTTTCGCCTGTGTTTGTGGCTCCGCTAACCTGCAGGGTAAAGGCAAAATCAGAATAGCTCAACTCCGCCTTCAGCGTACTGACTCCGTCAACAGACTGGCCAAACTCCAGCGGTGAACAAGGATTGATGCGTTCCGGTCCGGTTAATGGGACGGCAGTAAATTTTATCTGTCCGTTTTGAATCCAGTTATTGAAAAGGGCACTGCTGATTGTGAAGGTTGTGACTGTTAGACCACAGGTATCTATCTGGGAGCCGGTAGCAGTTTTACCTAAAAGATATCCGCCGGGGCCATATATTTCATAGGATTCGCCAGTTTCATTGTTGTCACCTTCAAAAAAGATGGTCAGCTTTGCCTCCCCGTCCCAGTGCCTGATGCTGAATACGTCAGTAAATGTGATTTCCTTGCTTCTTGCTTCGTGGCTCTGGGTGTTTTCATTGTAGAAAAAAGAGATTAATGATGCTTCGGCGGTCTGTGGGGAGATTTTCTGGTATTTTCTCTGACCATTGCAATTTTCTATGACCGAAAAATTAACCGGAATACTTACAGTATCCTGGCATACGCCTTTGCTCAGGATTGTTTCCATGTCGGATGGACAGGTGATCTGTGGGGCTGTTTCATCCTTTACATACACTGGGATTTTGCAGTATGACATGTTTCCGGCACAGTCCTCATAGGCAAATTCCAGTTGATGGTTGCCAGCCACCAGGGTCACTTCGATGGAATCCTGAGTGTTTAAGCGGACAGAAGGGCCATTGTCTATGGCATACGACCTACTAACAGTATTGGAAATGTCGATTTCGTAACTTACTTCCGCCTGGATCATACTGCCACTGCAGATATTGTTGATGGAAAGCACCGGATTACCTGCGATGATATTTGGCTCAAACCTGAGGGTAATGTACCCGTCAAGGACCCAGTCCTTTACTTTTTGGCTGTCAAGGACAAGCGAAAAATCCTGAGTTGCACACTGTCCGGCTCCCACCGGAGTGATGCCTATGAGGGTGCCGTCTTCATCAAAAACATTAAAATATTCTGTTACATCGTCTATGTCCATATCGACCAGAACGAGGTGCAGCTGGCCGTTGCCTGTGGGAACTGCCGTAAAAGGATTGAAGGGCCCGATGTCTATTTGTAACGGATCTACGATGGCTTCCGGTCCCGTGCCGTTTGAGGTAACTTTTTCAGATACT